>NZ_JBHTSL010000001.1:169514-200523 GCF_042795115.1 Arthrobacter sp. NPDC056493
GCACTGGTACTTCAGGGTGACGGGTGCCGGTCCCCAGGTTCCCGGAGTTGCGGTCAGCGTGTAGCCCACCTTTGCCGTTCCGGTGACCTTGGGAGCCGGCGAGGTCAGGACGGGGTTGAGGGCCATGACCGTGCCGGTGGCGGCGGAGGTCTTGGTTGCCGTGGTGTATCCCGCCTTGGTGCCCGTCACGCTGAAGGTCAGTGTCTTGCCCACCTGTGCCGTCGTCAGCTTGAACGTGGTGGCGGCGGCGCCCGTGATGGCAACGCCGTTGGCCTTCCACTGGTACTTCAGCGCGACCCCTGTGGGACCCCAGGTTCCGGGGGTCGCCGTGAGCGTGGAGCCCACTTTGGCCGTTCCCTTGACCGTAGGGGTGGGGGCGGTGATGGTCTCCACCACTGCCGCGTACGACAGGTTCTGCGTTGTGGCGCTGCCCCTGACTGCACTGACCTTCGTTGCCGTGGCCTCGGTGGTCTTGTTGCCGGAGTAGAGGTCACCGCGCCCGGACAAGGCTCCGTGCACCTTGATGATGTAGCTGCCCGTCGTAAGGCCCGAGAGCGTGTACTTTCCGGTGGCACTGGTGCTCGCACTGCGGGTAACCAGTGAGCCGTCCGGTGTGTAGGCCTGAATCAGGGCGCTGACTACCGGCTTTCCGGCCTTGTCCAGTACGGTGCCGGTCACGGAGGCCCCGGCTGTGAGGCTGGCGTTGATGTTCGGCACTGTCTGTCCGGCAGTGACCGGGATGGACTGCGCCTGCCCTGCACCGGCGGATTCAGGCTGGTTCTGGTAGTACTGGGCCTCGTCCTGGGTGTACCCGGTGGAGCGGTTGAACGCCACCTTGTAGGAACCCGCAGCGAGGCCGACCACGCTGTAGTTGCCGGCCTCATCCGAGTAGCCGTTCTTGACCAGTTTGCCGGCCGAGTCAAGGACGCTGAGGAGGTAACCCGGCTGGGCACTTGCCCCGGAGACGTTCCCGCTGATGGTCGCCCCGGTGACAACCGTCAGGTCCGCGCCACTGACACTCTGCCCCGCGGTCACCGCTACGGATTTGGCGGTGGCGGCCGTTGCCCCTCCGTACCAGAGGTCCTCGGCGCCACTCTGGCCGCCGAGGAAGCGCAGCTTGTAGGAGCCGGTCTCCAGTCCGACGATGCTGTAGGTGCCGTCCGGCTCGACGTAGCCGTAAACGGACGAGTCATCGATGGTTCCGGCCTTCGTGGCGATGACCTGTGACGCGGTCAGCCGCGTCCCCGCCGGGGCGGTGATCTTGCCGCTGATCACGCCGCCCTTGACGAGGGTGGCATTGATGGCGGTAAGGGTTTGACCGTCGGTGACGTTGACCGGGGTTGCCGTGGCCAGGGCAATGGCATTGGTGTACCACCGGGCCAGCACCCCAGTGTTGCTGTATCCGGCGAACCGGAGCTTGTAGCTGCCTGCGGGAACTCCGCGCAGCGCATACGTGCCGTCGCTGTTGAGCTGGACAGAACTAACCGGTGCGCCATCGGCTGCCTTGAAGAGGCTGACGCTGACGTTAAAGGCGCTCACGCCCGCGGGCAGGGTGACCTTGCCGCCGATTGTCGCGCCCTTGGCCAGCGCCGCATCGACCGCCGTCCTGTCCTGTCCTGCTGTCAGGACAACGGGCGTGGCAGCGGCCTCGGTCTGCACGTTGTTGTACCACTCGTCCAGCGCCCCGGAGTTGTAGTTGGAGAACTTTACCTTGTAGCTGCCGGCCGGGAGGCCCTTCACCCTGTACGTTCCATCGGCATTCACGTTCGCATACGTGCCGTAGGGGCTGCCCGCCCCGCTGGCAGACACGGACACGCCGGACAGGGTTACCCCGGCCGGGACGGTGACTTTACCGCTGATGCTTGCACCCTTGACCAGGGTCGCGTTGATGCCAGTGACGTCCTGGCCCGCGGCTACTGGCAGTACGGTGGCCGTCTCCCGTGAGGTGGCATTTGCGTGCCATTGGTCCAGGGCCCCGGAGTTGTAGCCGGAAAACAGGAAAACGTAGTTGCCCTGGGGGAGCCCCGCCAGCTTGTAGCTGCCGTCGGCCTGCACGTTGGTGTAAACGGGGTACGTCAAATTGCTTGTGGAGTCGTACGCGTAGACGGAGACGGCTGTAAGGTCAACGCCTGCGGGCGCAGTTACTTTTCCGGAGATGGTCGCACCCTTGATGAGCACAGAGTCGGGCAGCGTCAGGTCCTGGCTGCTGCTGACTGCGACGGGGGTGGCGGTAGACGCCGTGGCGGCACCGCCGTACCACTGCCCGAGTGCGCCGGAGCTGCCCGTACTGAACTGGATTTTGTATGATCCTGCGCCGAGGCCTGCGAATTCGTAGGAGCCGTCCGGGGCCGGCTGGATCGCCCCAGCCCAGGAAAGGGTTTCCGAATCGTAGAGGTAAACCCACACCTGGGAAAGGTTTACGCCCGGGGCAGAAGTGACCTTTCCGGTGATGGACGCGCCTTTAGTCAGGGCAGCATCTGCCCCGCTGTGGTCCTGGCCCGCCGTGACGGTTATGGGAGTGGCTGTTCCAAAAGTTGACGCACCGTCATACCACTGCTCCAGCAGCGTGCTGTTCGACCCGAGGAACTGTACCTTGTAGCTTCCGGTGTTAAGCCCACCCACCGTGTATGTGCCGTCGGCGTTGAGTGATGATGACGCAACGTAGTTCGGGTTGGGTCCGGTTGCCTCATAGACGGTGGCCCGGATTGAGGAGAGATCGATTCCGGCCGGGGCTGTGACTTTTCCGCTGACCGAGCCGCCGGTGACGAGGGCTGCGTTGATCCCGGTTTTGTCCTGGGCTGCGGCGAGGACCACTGGATTCGCGGTATCAAACGACGACGCTCCGGGGTACCACTGCTGAAGGAGGCCGGTTCCATAGGAGGAAAACACAACCTTGTAGCTTCCGGCCGGAAGGCCACGGAGGCTGTACGTTCCTTCAGGACTGGCGGACGAAGAGCCGACGGTATTGCCGTTGCTGTCCCGCGCCTCGATCTGGACTCCGCTCGCATCGGCGCCGGCCGGAACCGTAATGGTGCCGCTGATGGACGCACCCCGTACAAGGGTTGCATTGATCCCCGTCAGAGCCTGGCCAGCCGTCAATGTGACGGGCGTGGCAGTATCGAAGGACGTCGCCGCCGCATGCCACTGGGTAATTGCTCCGGTGTTTCCGCCAACGAACTGGATCTTGTAGGTGCCGGCCGGAAGGCCGCGCACGGAGTAGCTGCCGTCCGGGTTCACCGAACCGGATGCTGAATACCAGTCGTCGCCGGTGCTTTGGACGGAGACGTAGAGATAACTGACGTCGATGCCTGCCGGGACAGTGATGCGGCCGCTGACGGTGGCGCCCTTGATGAGGCTCACGTTTATCCCCGCAAGGTTTTGGCCCGCAGCAACGGTGACCGAGGTAGCCGTTTCATACGTCGTGGCACCCGAGTACCACTGAGCCAGGGCGCCGGAGTTGTTGTATCCGTTGAACTCGAGCTTGTATGCGCCGGCCTGGAGTGCGTTGACCGTGTAGGTGCCGTCCTCCCTGACCTGCTCTGAGGCGACCGGCATCTGTCCATCCGCGGTGTAAGCAAAGACTGTCGTAGCCGCAAGGTCCACACCGGCCGGTGCCGTAACCTTTCCGCTGATCGTGGCCTCGGACAGGTCTACGGCGTTGGCCGGTGCCAACCCTGTGACTATCAGCGCCGAAAGTACCGATAACAATAATGCGATCCTTAAACGGAATCGCCCGCTCCTAACGAGCATTTTTTTATCCCCCCATGGGCCCAGCAGGCGGCGCCGCCGCTACTTTAAATTGTCAAAGAACGCCTCAGTCTAACTGTGCAATAGAGTTTATCCAACGATTGTGAAGCGCTCCGAATTTCTTCATTGCGTCCCCGGCCCAGAGGAAGAATTGCCCGTCTCGGGCGGTTATTGTTGGGTACGGACAATTCGGGGGAAAGGCTGCAGGCTTGCGCATGGAACGAGCAATCTCCCGCCTTCCCGGGGTCTGCATCATCCTGATGGCCGCCTCTCTTGTGGCCTTCCAGCCCGGCGGACTTTTCCGGTTCGTGTGGATCAAGCTCGTGGTGGTCATCCTCGCTGTCCTCGCCGGCCTGCTGTCGCCCGCTGGTGCGCGCCTCCCCGTGGCAGTGAAGGCCGCGACGGCCGCCTGCGTGCTGTGGATCGCCGTCGCGATGCTGCTCTCCGGCACCCCCCTTGCGAGTATCGCGGGCCGGTGGCCGCGCTATGAGGGCCTGCTGACACTGGCTGTGTACGTGGCGGTTTTCGCTGTCGGGGCCAAGGTGCTGGGAGGGACGGGCGGGAGTCGGCGGCGCGCCCTGCTCAGCCTGTCTCTGGCTGTTGCGGGCAGCGCATTGTTCGTCATTGCGGCCCTGGAAGGTGCCGGTCTGCGTCCTCTGGGCGGCGCCGAAAACGTAAGGCCGGGAGCGACGCTGGGCAACGCAACAGACCAAGGACTGGTCGGCGTCGTTATTGCCGGTGCCCTTGCCGCACAAGGTGACTTGGACAAAGCATGGCAGGTTTGGGTGCGCCGTGCTGGTCTGCTGGCCGGCGTAGGAGTTGCCGTGCTTTCCGGGTCCCGGGCTGCACTGGCCGCACTCCTGATCGTGGCTGTGTTCAGCGCGATTGCATGGATGAGGGCCAGGTCCTGGTCCCCGGTAAAAATCGCTGCCGGAGCAGCGGCCGCCGCGGCGGGCATCGCCCTCGTCGTGGTGCTGGTACCTTCCGCACGGGACCGCCTCCTGTCCGCCGGAACGGTTGATGGCAGGTGGCTACTGTGGGACCGGAGCCTTGGGCTGATCGCCGACCATACCGTCTCGGGCGTTGGTCCGAGCGGTTTCGTGGACGCCTTTCCCGCGTACCTGAACGGGGAATGGGCCCGGACTGTGGGCGACAGCTTTCCTGCCGACTCGCCGCACAGTTGGCCACTGCAGTTGTTGGCTGCTGGTGGTGTTCCGCTGCTGGTGCTCGTTGTGCTGCTCCTCGCGGTTTCACTGGCGGCCCTGGTCCGGCGGCTGCGGGAAACAAAGCAGGGGGCAGAGCGCAGGTATCTCGCCCTGGTGCTGGTGACGGTCGTGGCCTACGCGCTGGCCCTGTTCACGCACTTCACCTCCATCGGCACTACCGGCCTGGTGGCCTTCCTGTGCGGCGGTCTGGTTGGGTGCGATGGCGGGAAGCCTGCGCCCATCCGGACCGGGTTCATCCCGGTCTTTGGTGGCGCCAAAATGCGGGCAGTTCCCCGGCTGGCGGGTGTGTTGCTGGTACTCGGGGCGATGGCGATCGCCGTTCCCGCTGCCGTGGCTGAATGGCCCATGGAGGCCGGAGCCAGGGCGGCCGCGGCCGGGGACAGCGCCGGGGCGCAGCGGGCGTTTGTGCAGGCCAGGCAGCTTCGGCCATGGGACAGCGACACCGCGCTGCTCGCAGCCCAGGCGTTCGCGGGCCCGGCGACGGCGGGCGACCGGGATGCGGCCGGGTACGCCGTTGAGTGGGGACGCCTGGCCTGGGAACGGACGCCCGGCTCGCAGGAGGCGGGCACGGCCCTTGCTATCGGCTATCTTTACAGCGGTGACGTTCCGGCGGCCAAGGACCTGCTGGATGCGCTGGTTGCTGACGCCCCGTATTCAACAACCCTTTACGTGCAGCGGGGCGTAGCGCAGTTTGGCCTGGGACACTCGGCCGACGCCATTGCCGACCTGGAGCACGCAGCCGCGCTGGACCCTTCACTGGATACGCCGTGGCGGGTCCTGGCGAATATTCACCAGCGCCTCGGGAATGTGCAGGAGGCTTTGGCTGCGAGCCAGCGTGCGGACGCCCTGGCGGGGAATTAGCAATTACAAAATATTTCGGCCCTGATGGCGCGCAGCCTAAGAATTCCGCAGGAAACGATCAAGATCGGCGCAGTTTTTCTGAGCAATGCCTTGTTTCAATTTGCTGCGTGTTATTGCACGGCATATTTTTCCTAGCTTCCATTTCCGCCATCCGCTCGTCGATTTATGAGGTGCGCTAGCTGGCAGAGCCAGTAACAGCGCAGACACACAACGGGTCAAAACCTGAAACTTTCTTGAAAACATCGTGGTGCAGGCTGGTCCCATCAACATTCCAATGGAGGGGACCGGCCTTGAACGAACATCTGGAGCTTGAAGTGCAATCCAGCGCCGAGCTGGCGGTGGGCGACGAGGTGGAGGCCTGGCACCGCGGGCGGCTGGCGCACCGGGGGACCGTGAGCAGCACGGTCCGGGACATCGACCTGTTCTGGATCATCGACGCCCGGACCGGCGCCCGCCGGCTGCTGGATCTCGAGCAGCTCAGCGTGCGGCGCGTGCCGGCAGGAAAGGCGGCATCCGCCGTCGGGCATTCCCCGGGCGCGGCGCATTCCCCGGGTGCCGGGAAACTGAAGTCCGACGCCGGGAACCCGGCCAACGCCGTCGGCAAGCCTCCCGCACGGAGGCGAAAGCCTGTCCGAAGCCTGAGCCAGGTGGTCTTTATCGAGGCGCCGGCCACGCGATAGCCCCGTGACAGGGCCGACAGGACCTACGGCATGTTGCTGAACCGCTCCGCCTGGGTCTTGCTGCCCTGCACGATGATCTGGTCGTCGTCGTACAGGACCGTCTGCGCGGTGGTGTGGCCCCAGATGCCGCCGGGGCGCTTGACCGCCACGATGGTGATGCCGTACTTGTCGCGCAGGCCCAGCACGCCCAGCGGACGGTCGCGGGCCTCGGTGGGCGGGCTGGTGCGGATCATCACGAAGTCGTCCTCGAACTCGACGTAGTCCAGCAGCGAGCCGCGGACCAGGTGAGCCACGCGCTTGCCCATGTCGTGCTCGGGCCGGATCACGTGGTCCACGCCGAGCTGGTTGAGGATCTCGGCGTGCGGTTCGCTGATGGCCTTTGCCCAGATCTGCGGCTTCTTGAACATGAGCAGGCGCGAGGTGGTCAGGATGCTCGCCTCGATGTCGCTGCCGATGCCCACCACGGCGCGGTCGAACTCGTGGACGGAGAGCTGGCGCAGCACCTCCTCCTTGGTGGAGTCGGCCCGGACCACGTGCGTGAGCCGGCCGTTGTAGGACTGGACGGTGTCCTCGCTGGAGTCGATGCCCAGCACCTCGGTGCCCTGCGCCTCGAGCTCCAGCGCCAGCGCCCCGCCGAAGCGGCCCAGCCCGATGACCACCACCGTGTCAGCCTGCGCCCCGGATTCGGGTGAGCGGGAGAAGAAATTCTTAGCCAATGAGGGGCCTTTCCTTCGGGTATTCATAGAGAAGCGGGCGTTCGCGGAGCGCCAGCGCGGCGCCCAGCGTCACCGGTCCAAGGCGCCCGATGAACATCAGCAGGATCAGCACCACCTGCCCGGCCGGCGGTAGGGCGGCCGTGATGCCGGTGGACAGCCCCACCGTTGCAAAAGCGGAGATCACCTCGAACAGGATCCGCTCCTGGCCGAAGTCGGTGATGATCATGAGGAACATTGTGGAGCCGACCACCAGCCCGATGGCCAGCAGCACCACGGTGATGGCCTGCCGGTGCACGGCGCGGGAGAGGCGCTTGCCGAAGATGTTCACGGCCGTTCCGCCCTGCAGTTCGGTCAGCAGGATGAAGAACAGCACGCTGAAGGTGGTGATTTTCAGGCCGCCCGCGGTGCCGGCCGGGCCGCCGCCGATGAACATGAGGATGTCCATGCCCAGCCAGGACACCTCGTGCATGTGCCCGATGTCGATGCTGTTGAACCCCGCCGTGCGGGTAATGACGGACTGGAAGAATCCGGCCAGGATGCGTTCGCCGGGTTTGAGGGCGCCGAGGGTGGCAGGGTTGGACCACTCGACGGCGGTGAGGAAGACGGTGCCCGCGGTGAGGAGCACGGCGGTGCCCACCAAAACCAGCTTGGTGTTCATGCTCCAGTGGATGGGCCGCTGGTACTGCCGGCGCAGTTCGAACAGCACCGGGAAGCCAAGGCCGCCGATAATCACCGCGGCCGCGATGGGCAGGCAGATCCACGGGTCGCCTGCGAAGCCGATGAGGTTGTCCGTGTGCAGCGCGAACCCGGCGTTATTAAAGGAGGACACCGAGTGGAAGACGCCGTGCCACAGAGCCCGCCCGGGCTCGTAGCCGTAACCAGCGACGAGCCTGGCGGCCAGGATCCCCGCGAGGACAATCTCCACGGTGAGGCTGATGGCCAGCACCCCCAGCAGAACCCGGCGCACGTCGCCGAAACCTGTGCTCTTGATCTCCGCCGCCGCCGACAGCCGCGAACGCAGGCCCAGGCGGCGGGCCATAAGCACCCCCAGCAGCGTGCCGAAGGACATGACTCCGAACCCGCCGACCTGGATCAGGGCCATGATCACCGCCTTGCCGAAGCCGCTCCAGTACACCGCAGTGTCCACCGTGATCAGCCCGGTGACGCACACCGAGGACGTGGAGGTGAACAGGGCATCGAGGAAGGGTGCGCCGCCGGGTCCGTTCCGCGAGACGGGCAGCATGAGCAGCCCCGTGCCGACGGCGACGGCGGCGGCGAACCCGAGCACGATCACCTGGGCAGGGTGTTGGGGCGCGAAGACGTTGAGGATGCGCGGGAAGACCTTGGAGCCGCCGGGCCACAGGGGCTTTTGGGTATCCGGCCGGGACCCTTTGCCGGGAGGCCTGGCGTTCCTGCCCGCAGGCCGGGCCTTCGGGTCAGGAACGTCGCGCATACGCGTCACGCTACCACCGCGGAATTCCCTGGGGCCGGTGTGAAGGGCGAGGCGTTAAGAAAGCGTTAAGATCCCCGGTTTTGGCGCTTTTCGGATTCCGGCCGGTGCTAGGCTCCCGTGGTCATCAGCAAACTGCCCATGTGAATCGAAGGACCCCGTGGCCACCTTAAGCACGCAAGGCCGTGTCCTGCCATGCTGACCCAAAGCGCCCCGTTGCTGTGGCTGATCCTCGGGATCGGCGTGACCGGCTACATGATCTACCGGCTTATCAGAGCAACGAAGTAGCCCCCGCCGTCGGACCCCTCCCGCGGTTCGACGGCGGGTTACCGGCCCTCCCTCACGTTTCGCCGCTTGATCCCCGACGCTTCCTCACCTACCGGCGCCGGCCCCCAAGATCCAGAAAGACACTTCATGACCGCACCTGCCCAATACTCCGTTCCGGCCAGCGTGCCCAACCCAGAACTGGAACATGGCCCCGGCAGCGCGTTCACGCGGTGGCTGCTGGAGCACAAGGTGCACCAGCCGGTGGGCCCGGAGTCCGAGGAAGGCACCGGGCACCAGCAGAGTTGGTGGAAGGTAATGTGCCTGACCGGCGTGGACTACTTCTCCACGCTGTCCTACCTGCCCGGCATCGCCGCGCTCGCCGCCGGGGCGCTGTCGCCGCTGGCCACGCTGCTGATCGTGGCCTTGACGCTGCTGGGCATGCTGCCGATGTACCGGCGGGTGGCGCACGAGAGCCCGCACGGGCAGGGGTCCGTTGCCATGCTCGAGAACCTGCTGCCGTTCTGGCGCGGGAAGGTGTTCGTGCTGGTGCTGCTCGGGTTCGTGGCGACGTCGTGGATCATCACCATCACGCTGTCCGCCGCCGACGCCACGGTGCACATGCTGGAGAACCCGTACCTGCCGCCGTTCCTGGAGGGCCAGGCGGTTCCCATCACCGTGGTGATGCTGCTGATCCTGGGCGGGGTGTTCCTGCTGGGCTTTTCCGAGGCGGTAGCCGTGGCCATACCGCTGGTCGGCGTCTTTCTGCTGCTGAACGCCGTGATCATCGGCACGGGAATTTACGACGCCGTCACCCAGCCGGGTGCCGTCGCCGCCTGGATCGGTTCGCTGGGTTCGTTCGGCGGCGGCTTCTTCAACATCGCCGGCCCCGCGGTCCTGGCGTTTCCGCTGCTGGTGCTCGGCCTTTCCGGTTTCGAAACCGGCGTCAGCATGATGCCCCTGGTGAAGGCTTCCGGTTCTACGCCTGAGGAGACGCTCCGGAACCGGATCCGCAACACCCGCAAGCTCCTGACGACGGCGGCACTGGTCATGAGCGTGTACCTGATCGGCAGCAGCTTCGTGACCACCGTGCTGATCCCGGCCGAGGCGTTCCAGGAGGGCGGGCCGGCGAATGGCCGTGCCCTGGCATACCTGGCGCATGAGCGGCTGGGAAACGGCTTCGGGTCTGTCTACGACATCAGCAGCGTCCTGATCCTGTGGTTCGCCGGTGCCTCCGCGATGGCCGGGCTGATCAACATCGTGCCCCGCTACCTGCCTTCCTACGGCATGGCGCCGGACTGGTCCCGCGCGGTGCGGCCCGTGGTCCTGGTATACACGGCCATCAGCATCCTCATCACCATCGGCTTCAAGGCCGACGTCAACGCCCAGGCCGGCGCGTACGCCACCGGGATCCTGTTCATGATGGTCTCCGGTGCGGTGGCCGTGAGCATCTCCGCCGCGCGCAAGAAGCGCCGGGGTGCCGCCGTCGGCTTCACTGTCCTGACGCTGGTGATGCTGTACGCGCTGGTGGAGAACGTGATCGAGAAGCCGGACGGACTGGCGATCTCAGGGTTCTTCATCCTGGGCATCGTGGCCGTCTCCCTGGTGTCCCGTGTCTCGAGGACCACCGAGCTGCGGGTGGACCGGATCGAGTTCGACGATGCCGCGCGGCGCTTCGTGACGGACACGATTGACTACGACGGGCGCATCAACATCATCGCCAACCGCCCGCAGGCCAGGGACGCCAAGGAGTACGCGGAGAAGGAAGCCACGCAGCGGGAGAACAACCCGGTGCCCGGCACGGCCGACGTGATGTTCCTGGAAATCGATGTCACAGACCCCTCTGGCTTCAGCGACGTCCTCGAGGTGCGCGGCGTCGAGGTGGCCGGCCACCGCGTCCTTCGCGCCACGAGTCCGGCCGCGCCCAACGCCATCGCAGCGATCCTGCTGGCCCTGCATGCCGCCACGGGCGTACGGCCTCACGCCTACTTCGAGTGGGCCGAGGGCAACCCGCTGGCCCACCTGATGCGCTACCTGCTGCTGGGCCGCGGCGACACCGCCCCCGTGGTCCGCGAGATCATCCGCGAAAACGAGCCCGATCCCGCCCGCCGCCCGGGCATCCACGTCGGCTAGCCGGCCGTCCCCGGCAACCCCCGACGCTCTCTCGCCTGCTGCCGCTTATTCCCGATGCTCTCTCACCTTTCGTCGGGTTTTGCTGGGACGCTTCCTCAGGCGGAACCGGCGGCTGCCGGAAGGCCCGCGCCTGCCAGGTAATTGGTGATGACAGCGGTGAATACATGTTCGGGTTTCTCGGGTTCATGTTGCCCGGTGAGTGCGGCGGCCAGCAGCGGGTAGTTCCCGGACAGGACTACATCGGAGAGGTACTGCAGGCGGGCGTTCGCCCCGCCGAGGCCCGCCCCGGAGCTGTGGACTGATGCCAGCTCGTTTTGCACGAAGGCGGAGGTGATGGCCGTCATCATGGCCACGGTCTGCAGCTTCGCGGGGCCCGGCATGTCCACGGCCTCCAGAACAGACAGGGCCTGCTCCAAATATCTGAGCGAATTTGGTCCCATTGCGGGCCGGGTCAGCAGCAGCGGAGCCAGCCACGGATGCCGGTGCATGATGACCCGGCCCTGCCGCGCCAGGTTCAGCAGCTGGATCGGTGGAGTTTCCTTCGAAGGGGCAAGGTCGTATTCACCGCTGACCGTGTCCACGATGAGTTCGATGAGCTCGTCGTGCGATTTCACATACCGGTACAGGGACGCCGCGCCGGCCCCGATACCGGCGGCAACGCGTCGGATGGACACGGCCGTCAGGCCGTCCCGGTCGGCGATGTCGATCGCCGCCGCAGCAATACCCGCGCGTGAGTGTTCGGGTTTCGGCCCGACGACGGAACGCTCCGGGCGCCGCCAGACATCGATGGGGTCATGAGCGGGCATGAATGCTCCTACTTTCGTTCAGCCCCCTGGGTTAGGTTCTGTACCCATTCCATCCTATTCTTAATTGCGATCAGTGTTCGCAATTGACAGGAATGAGGAATGGCATGCGAGTACTCATGGTTACGCCCGGGGCCCGGGGAGACGTCGTCCCGATGGCCGGGCTCGGCAGCAGGCTTCGGACCATGGGCTTCGACGTCGCCATCGCGGCCAATGCCGCCTATGCGCCGCTGGTCGCCTTTGCCGGGTGCGAGCACCGCGAGCTGCCCGGTGACATGAGCTACCTGGTCAGCCCGGCCCCTCCCGGGAAGAAGGCCACGGGCGCGGATCTCCGCAGATACATGCATGAACTCGGTGACTACATGGACCTGGCGGCGACCGGCACACTGACCGCGGCCGAGGCCGGCGCCGACGTGATCCTCGCCAATGCAGTCGCACCCTATGCCTACGACGTGGCCGAGGCCCTCGACATCCCCGTTCTGGGCGCCCATCTGCAGCCGACCGAACCCAGCAGCGCCTACCCGCCCGTGGTCCTGGGGACCGCCCGCAGCTTAGGGCCGGCCGGGAACAAGCTGCTCGGTTCACTCATATCCGCGGGGAAAGCACCCTACGACGCCCCGAGCGCCCGCATCCGCCAGGTGCTCGGGCTACCCAATAGGGCCAGGTCCGCGTCCGAACGTGCGCGCAGAAAAGCCAACCGCCCGGTGCTCCACGGCATCAGCCCCAGAATATTTCCGCGCCCGGCAGACTGGCGATCCGGACTCACCATGACCGGCTACTGGTGGCCGGCAGCCGATCCTGCCTGGCAACCAGCCCCCGAGCTGCTTGAATTCCTTGCGGACGGTCCGCCCCCGGTCTTCATCGGCTTCGGCAGCAGCGCCGCCCTGGACACCGACTTCATGCTCGACGCCGCACGCCGCGCGGGAGTGCGCGCGGTGCTGCAAGGAGTCCAGGGTGTCTCCGGGCCCGATGCCATCAGTATCGGAGCGGTTCCGCACGAATGGCTGTTCCCGCAGATGGCTGCGGTGGTGCACCATGCCGGCGCCGGGACCGCCGCAGCAGGGCTGCGCGCCGGTGTGCCGGCGGTCAGCGTGCCGATATACACCGACCAACCGTTCTGGGCCGCGCGGATCACATCCCTCGGCGCGGGCCCGCAACCGGTACCGTACAAGGAGCTCACCGTTGAGCGGCTGGCAGCGGCCATCAGGCAGGCCGCCACGACTCCGGCCTACACCGCCCGTGCACGCCAACTGGCGCAGGCCCTCACCGCGGAGGAGAGCACCGCGCCTGTAGTGACAGCGCTGCGGGCCGCTGCAAAGCAGATCTAGCGCGTTCGGAGCGGCCGTCTCCGCTGGGGGCGAGCTGCGTTTTCAATGTTCCGTTTCGGACGCTTCCTCAGTTTGCGTCGCGTCCTTCCGCACGCTCTCTCACCTTTGGTCGGGTTCTGCGGGACGCTTCCTCACCGTTGGTCGGGCCTGTCGAGATCACGGGTTTCCGCCCGCTGGTTTCGGCAGGCTCGGCCAGCGGCGCAGGACACGTCCTGTTCACCGCAGCGTCGGCTGCCTGTGGGTAAGCGTTAGCTGCCGGCAGGCAGGGTGGTGGGGCGCGCCGTCGGACGTTCACAATCCGGGAAGCGCGGCCGCGTCCCAACCGCACAAAAGGAGAACCCTGTGCTGCTCAAAAGCACCGTCACTGCCCTCTTCGCCCTCACAGCGCTCGCCGGAATTGCCGCCCCGTCCGTCGCGGCGCCGGATGCCGCCGTCGTACTGGGGGAGCCGCATGCCGCGGCGCACGCGCACAACGACTACGAACACGGCCGGCCGCTGTTGGACGCGCTGGAACACGGGTTCACCAGTGTGGAGGCGGACGTCTGGCTGGTGGACGGCGAGCTGCGCGTGGCGCACGACCTTGCGGATGCGCGCGCCGGCGTCACCCTCGAAAGCCTCTACCTGGACCCGCTGGACAAGCTCGTGCGGCAGCAGGGCCACAGCGTTTACCCGGGTTGGGATGGCAGCCTGCAGCTGCTGATCGACATCAAGAGCGACGGCGAAACGACCTATGCGGCCGTCGAGAAGGAACTGGCTGAGCACCCCGCGCTGATGACGCGCTACGCCAACGGCAAGGTCTCTGCCGGGCCGGTCACCGCCGTCATCAGCGGCAACCGACCGCTCGCCACGATGCAGGCTGCGGACAAGCGGTTCGGGTTCTATGACGGCCGGTCAGCGGACCTGGCTTCAGGAATGCCTGCCACGCTGATGCCGCTCGTCAGCGACAACTGGACCAAGCTGTTCACGTGGCAGGGCGTTGGTCCCATGCCGGAGTCCGAGCGCGCCAAGCTGCGCGCGTACGTGAAAGCGGCGCACGCGAAGGGGTACAGGGTGCGGTTCTGGGCGACGCCGGACCAGGCCGGCCCGGCGCGTGACGCGATGTGGACCGAGCTGCTTGATGCCGGCGTCGACAACATCAACACTGACGACCTCCCCGCGCTGGATGGGTTTCTGAGCGCGCGCGGGGCGTAGTTTCTTGTTCGAGGGCCGGAGGCTTACGGTCCCCGGCCCTCGTCGTCTTCCCGGGGCCGGGTTTCGGTGGCATACCTCGCCAGCTTCACGGCGGTGGCGCTCATCTCATCCGAGAGACGGACGACGTCGTGCATTCCGAACAGCCGGCGGTCATTGCTGAAGGCGGTGATGGCTGAACCGGTCTCGGTGGATTCCATGAAGAAGTGGACCGGCGCTTTCCGTTTCATGTGCGGGCCCGCGTCCCGGTGCCACCACTGCTCGGCATGCCACTCCCTGCCGAGCTGCACCCAAACGGTCTTGCCGATTACGCGCGCCTCGGTGCCGGGCTGCTGGAAGAGCCGGAGCAGAGCCTCCTGTGCCCGGGTTGGAGACAAGTCTGTCTTCCAGGTCTCCTCGCTCATGAAGCGGGTTGTGGCTGTGCCGCGCATGATGCCGGCGGGGAGAGGAATGGGCTGGTTCAGGACGGCGCCGTTCGTCCAGAGGACCACAAGGAGTGCTCCGCCGGCGTACAGGAATATGTTGGGGACCAGGCTGAGCGGGAAGTTGTCCGACCTGTCGAAGGCCAACTGGAGCAGGAGCCATGCAACGAAGAATGTGAGCCCAGCCCAGAATCGACGACGGCGGGAGTTTAGGAAGAGCAGTGCCCTCTGCTTGCGCGTGAGCGGCTCGCGGTCTGGACCGTTAGCGGCGCCCGGAGTGGTGGGCTCGGGGGTCATACGCGGCAGCTTGTGATGAGGCCAGTTAGTGCACTGACAGTACCTTCGATCGAGGAAGATTCCCATTGACCTGGACCGATGGTCTTCACTGAAACTGTGTAGGTGCCTAGGGCTAGCACTCCAACGTCGACGGTCAGGGCTCGTTTGTTCGCCGGCTCAAGAGTTGGTGCCAGAACTACTGCATTCCCGTTCTTGACCATCCACGAGAAACCGGTTGGCTCCACCCCGCCGTCAGGTTGTGACCAATTGAACGTGTACTTGCTTCCTGTCGTCCGGGTGCAACTTACCCAGGACGGAGGAAGCACCGTCCCCGCCACGAACGTCCCTGTCGCCTGCTGCGGCACTGTCCAGGCCGCCGTCGTAGGTTCTGGCGGAGCCACCACCAGGGCCGCCACCAAGGTGAGGAGTCCGACGGCGGCAAGCAGCCGCCGCTTCACGTCGCCGCTTCCTCGGGCTCGCCTTTCGCCCGGCGGCCTCTGCGGCGGGGCTCCTCGCGGGGCCAGAAGGCCCACGTCACCACGACGGCCATCACAACGGAAAGGCCGCCGAGTATCAGCGGGTTGTTGGCAGCATTGACCGTGTAGGCGAGTTCGGGCACAGACCAGAGAACGATCCGCACCGTCTGGATTTCGTAGGGCAGGGGATCGTCGGTGGGGTTGGCGTCGCCGCGCATCGTGATTTTGGCTGCACCGCCTTCAGCCGGCATCACCGACGTGACTCGGTGCGTCACGGGCAGGGCCGACGCCCGGTCGACGGTGACGACATCGCCCACACGTGCTTCGGACGCTGGGATCTTCTTGACCACGGCGAGCGAGCCAGCCGGGATTGTCGGGCTCATGGAACCGGTCTTGAACATGATCAGGGTGATCTGGAAGAAGAACGCAAGGATCACCAGAACGATGCAGACAGTGCCGCCGAGGGCAGCGACGTTCAGGAGGGCGTTGCCGAGTCGGCCCTGCATGTTCGTTCGGCTCATGTCCGGTTCTTTCCTAACTAGTTCGAGATCCCCGTGAAGAGCCAAGTCACCGTTGCGCCCTTGCCTTGGAAGGTGTTGTTCGCGCCCGCCATAATCCGGACGTCGAAGCAGTAACGCAACTCGCCCAGGGGTGCACCAATCGGCGACGCGACAGGTGTGTCTTGCACCGACGTCGCCGGCAGGTACGCGGACGACGATCCGGCGATGTACGTCGCCGATCCGGAGAAGGCGCCCGAATCGCATGTCGCCTCCGTCAACACCGCCCGGTACTCCAGCACTGGCGACAAGTCGCCAACCGGCGTCGAACTTGCCAGGCTGACTTTTCCACCGACGGTTGATGATGACGTCGTGCGGATCTTCAGCCAGGCGTATTTCGACGCTTCCGGCGACAATCCACCCGCGCTGACAACAAGGGAGGCGTCGCTTTCAGTACTGTCTTTCCAGAGGTTGGGAAGTGTGCTGGATTCGGTGCTTGATTCCAAGCGGAACGTGCTGGCCGTGAATGTGCCTGCGGCATACTCAGAGTCAGACCAGGAAGCCAGGGTCACACTGGCGCCCACGCCAAGGACGAGGGCGCCAGCGAGGACGGCGCGTATTCGGGTGAAATTGCGGTGCCGCATTCGTTTCACGTGCTTGCCCACGGCACTGACTACGCCGCCTGGGACTCCGCGATGAATTCCCAGGTTGCTGTGACGGTTTTATCCTGTTCCAGTCCACTGCCCGCGGTCACCTGAATACACAAGAATTTCTCGTCTCCTGCGTCCGTTCCGACATTGGCAGAGGTCTCGAGTACGACGGGAGTGTTGTTCACAGCGCTGTCCAGTGTTGCGCCTTGAGCTATTGACGTTCCTGTCGGGTCGACGTGGCAAGCTGCAAAGGAAGCGACCTGAGTGATCGTGTAGCTCAGGCTTGAGATTGCGTTTGCGTCCCCGTCAGCCGTTGCGTCCACGGAAACCGAAGCCTTGTATGTGCTGTCCTTGTCTAGGCGCAGGGCATAAGGGGCGGCTACCTTTCCGCCGGGGCTCATGTTGCTGAAACTTGTCGTGAACGTCAGCGCCGCGGCCGAGACGTCATCTTCGTGGTCTGCGAAGTTCACGTTGGGATCTGCCGTGCCTTCGATGTCAAAGTGCCCGCTATCGAATATTCCCTTCGCGAACTCGGAGTCGTTCCATGCGGCGAGCGTCACGGCTGCACCGATGCCAAGAACAAGGCCGCCGGCCAGAATTGCTTTAGCCTTCCTGCGCTTTGATTTATCCGCAGAGGGCGGAGGTGTGGCAGGTGTGATTTCGGTTGTGGACATGGTTCCCCCAGGAAGTATTTTGTCGGATTTTTGCAACCGAACTCATACTGTCACAGCGCTCTCACTTGCCTGCCTCATCACGCCTAAGATTGCCGCAGGATTCCATCAATATTGAATCAAGACTGCTAATCAGTGCGGAAGCGTCCGACGAAATGCGGCGAAAGCTGAGGGAGCGTCGGGAAATAAGCGGCGAAAGCTGAGGGAGCGTCGGGCCAGTCACGGCGGGTCGGTGCAGCTTACGCAGCGGGGGAGGCCGTGACCACCACGTTCTTGCCCCACGGGTCCTCGGTGTAGCAGCTGATCAGCACCACCCGGTTGGGCACGACGTTCCAGATGTCGCTGTCCTTGAGCGTGTTTTTGTCGTGCGTGGTCACCGAATCCACCACGTACTGCAGCGTCCCCTTGGCAGTGGTGACCGTGACCGCCTTGCCCACGAGCGACTCGTCGCTGAGCCGGTTGAACGGAGCATCCCGGCCGTCCCAGCTGTGCCCCACGATGTAGGTCGTATTGACCGACCCCGCACCGGGCACGCCGTAGCTCGTCAGCCAGTACGCGTCGACGGTCAGCGGCGGCACGAGCGATTCCGAAGCCAGTTCGTCCGCACTCGGCGTCAGCGGCAGGACCCGCACGTTCAGGTCGGCGGCCGCGATTGACACCGCCGTCGGCGCCGCCGCCAGCGGCCGCACCGCCTTGCGGGCAACGGGCGTGGCACTCGCGGAACCCGTGGCTAAAGGAACGGTTGAAGGCACGACGGCGGTGCTGCCGCCACCGTTCGGGGGAACGGCGTTCGACGGCGCCAGGAAAAGAGCGGCGGCCAGACCAGCCGCAGCAACTGCGGGCACGGCAAGCCACCGCCGGCGCATGGGCCGGCGCTGGCTGGTCGTGGTTTTCGGAACCAAGTGCTTACTTGCGGGTGCGCTCCAGGCGGCGCATCCTCATGGCCACGGCCGCGGGCACAGCGATGCCCGCCGCCAGGAGACCGGCGAGGAGCGCCAGGCCGGGGTGAACGCCCGGCTCGGCCTCTGCCGCGGTCTGCACGTTCAGGCCCCTGTTCGTGGCGACCGCCGCGGTGCCGCCCCCGGCGGGAGTCACGTCGACCGCATTGGCGACGGCCGGCGTCGTGCTTCCCGGGACAGTAACGGGTGCGTTCACCGGCGGCGTGACCGCCGGGTCAACACCGGTGGAGTCCGGGTTGCATGCCGCCAGGAACGCCTCGAATAGACCCGCGAGGTCTGCGGCGGAAGTTTCATCGAGCGAGACGGCGGCCAGCGCGGCGTCGAAGTCGGCCGCCGCTGCGTTGAAGGCGTCCTGGGCGGCGATGATCTCCGGCGTGTTAGTGGCTGCGTCGTACGCCGCGGTCAGGTCCGTTACGGTCTGCCGGGCGGCGTCTTCGGCCTCTTCGGCTGCTTTCGTGGCGTCCTGGGCTGCACTGATGGCGGCCGGATCGCCCGAATCCTCGGCCTCTTCCTCTGCCGCTTCGGCGGCGTCGGTCGCTGCGATGGCGTCCTCCAGCGCGGCCTGAGCCGTGGCGAGTTCGGCGGCGGGGATCGCTCCGGCCGCTTCGACCATCGCGAGATACCCCGACTCGGCGTCGGCGGCGACTGCGGCCTTGGACTCGAGATCGGCAACTGTGGTTTCAGTGATGCCGGCGGCAGAGAGGGCGGCCCCGAACTGGCCGGATGCCTGCACGCACGCGGCGTCGCCCGGCGCTGCGGCGGCCGTGGGGGCTGCGAGGAAGAGCCCGCCAGCGAACACAGCCGTTGACGAACCGGCGGCGACCCATTTGGATACGGTCATGGTGTGTGCGTCCCCCAAACACGAAGTGGCCCCCGGGACAGCCCCGGCGGTTCAGCGCGCAACAGAACGGCTCATGGCTGTTGCTCCGAAGATTCCGGCTGGACCAGGCTGGAGAGACGCTCGTGCTGCTAATCATCCGGAGTACGACGGCGAGACCTCAGTTTTACCTGAATGCCGCCCGGAAGATTGCTGTGAGAGTAAAAATACATAGCGATGTCGGTCGTGGCAAACGTCACTGGCTTGCGACGTCGTTTGGACCGCCGGCCGCGTCGGTGGCAGTGCCGGCGGCCGCCCGCCGCACGACGTGCACGGCCAGGGGATCAATGAGCTTCCGGGTCCCGCCCCTGGCCTCGAAAATCCAGAACATGCCAAGGACAGGCACGGTTTCCGTCACCGTTCCCACGTAATAAAGCTGACCGTTGTAGCGGGCCTCAATCACGTCGCCGGGCGAGAGGTAGCGGCAGTCGATGATGCGGCCGGCTTCTTTGCCGGTCGCGGCTGATTCGTGCATGGCGAGCTCCGTCCTGGCGCCGTCGTCGGGCACTTTGGTCCTGTCGCGCCGTTGGCGCTCTTTCAGGATGGAGCCGCTACATTGCCGGGCGGTTTCCGCCGGGTGATTTCCGCGTGACCTGCGTCGTGCCGGCCTGTTGGGCGGCGGGAGGTGAGGAAGGGTTGGGGGTTGGGCGGCGGGAGGTGAGGAAGGGTTGGGGGAGAGGCGGCGGGAGGTGAGGGAGCGTTGGGGGTTGGGCGGCAGGAGGTGAGGGAGCGTTGGGGGAAAGGCGGCGGGAGGTGAGGAAGGGTTGGGGGAGAGGCGGCGGGAGGTGAGGAAGGGTTGGGGGTTGGGCGGCGGGAGGTGAGAGGGCGCCGGTTTCAGGCGGGGCCGGGGGACTGCAGGCCGGGGGCCAGGGAGAGGTTGGGTTCGGGCTGGGCGAGGTCGCGGGCGCGGAGCACCGCCATGGACTTTGCGGCCACCTTCAGCACCGAGCCGGCGTCGACGGGGCCGCGTTCCACTCCGGTCCCGGCGGTGTTGATCACCATGTCCCAGGCCCCGGCGAACTCGCCGGCCGGGAGCGTGAACTTGATATCGTCGTCGTGCGCGTTGAAGTACAGCAGGAAGTTCACGTCGGTCATGCGGCGGCCGCGGTCGTCCCGGCCCTGGATGCCGTCGCCGTTGAGGAACACGCCGATGGTCCGGCCGAAGCCGCGGCCCCAGTCCTCCGGGAGCATCTCCGTGCCGTCCTCGTTCAGCCACACGATGTCCGGCAGCTTCTCGCCCTTGCCGCGCCGCACCGGCCGGCCGTCGAAGAAGGTGCTGCGCCGGAACGTGGGGTGCTGGGCGCGCAGCCGGTTCACCGCGGCGGTGAAGTCCATGAGCGGCATGTCGATGGCGTCCCAGTTGACCCAGCTGAGCTTGGAATCCTGGCAGTAGGCGTTGTTGTTGCCCTGCTGCGTCCGGCCGAGCTCGTCGCCGTGCAGGATCATCGGCACGCCCTGCGAGAGCAGCATGGTGGCGATGAAGTTGCGCTGCTGCCGCGCCCTGAGTGCCAGGACGGCGGGATCCGACGTGGGGCCCTCCACGCCGCAGTTCCACGAGCGGTTGTGCGATTCGCCGTCTCGGTTGCCCTCGCCGTTGGCCTCGTTGTGCTTCTCGTTGTAGGACACCAGGTCACGCAGCGTGAAGCCGTCGTGCGCCGTGACGAAGTTGATGGACGCCACCGGCCGCCGCCCCGACCTCTCATACAGGTCCGCGGACCCCGTCAGCCGCGACGCGAACTCGCCCAGCGTGGCCGGCTCGCCGCGCCAGAAATCCCGCACGGTGTCGCGGTACTTGCCGTTCCACTCGGTCCACTGCGGCGGGAAGTTGCCCACCTGGTACCCGCCCGGTCCAACGTCCCACGGCTCCGCAATCAGCTTCACCTGCGACACGATCGGGTCCTGCTGCACCAGTTCAAAAAACGTGGAGAGCCGGTCGACGTCGTAAAACTCCCTGGCCAGCGCGGCGGCGAGATCGAAGCGGAAGCCGTCCACGTGCATCTCGGTGACCCAGTACCGCAGCGAATCCATGAGCAGCTGCAGGGAGTGGGGTTGCCGCACGTTCAGGGTATTTCCGGTGCCCGTGTAGTCGACGTAGTACTGCTTGTCATCCTCCAGCAGGCGGTAGTACGCGGCGTTGTCGATCCCCCTGAAGCTCATGGTGGGGCCCAGATGGTTCCCTTCCGCCGTGTGGTTATAGACGACGTCGAGAATCACCTCGATCCCCGCACGGTGCAGTGAGCGGACCATCGCCTTGAAGTCCTGCACCTGCTGGCCCATCTGGCCGATCGAGCTGTAGGTGTTTTGCGGCGCGAAGAAGCCGATGGTGTTGTAGCCCCAGTAGTTGCTGAGGTTCATCTCCTGCAGCGTCCCGTCATTGACGAACTGGTGCACCGGCATCAGCTCGATGGCCGTGACGCCCAGCCGCTGCAGGTGCGCAATGACGGCGGGATGGGCGACGCCGGCAAAGGTGCCGCGCTGCTCCTTGGGCACCTCGGGGTGGAGCTCGGTGAGCCCCTTGACGTGCGCCTCGTAGATGACGGAGCGGTGGTAGGGGATCCGGGGCGGCCGGTCTCCGGCCCAGTCGAAGAACGGGTTGATCACCACGCCCAGCATGGTGTGCGGCGCCGAATCCTGGTGGTTCCGGGAGGCGGTGGCGCCGAAGTTGTAGGAGAACATCGCCGGGTGCCAGTGCACCTGCCCGGCAACGGCCTTGGCGTACGGGTCCAAAAGGAGCTTGTTGGGATTGCAGCGCTGGCCCTTGGCGGGGTCGTAGGGCCCGTGGACCCGGTACCCGTACTTCTGGCCGGGCTGGATCTGGGGCAGGTAGCAGTGCCACACATACCCGTCCGCTTCAAGAAGCTCCACGCGCGTCTCGGTGCCGTCGCCGGCTATCAGGCACAGCTCGACGGCGGTGGCCGCCTCGCTGAAGAGCGCGAAGTTTGTCCCCATTCCGTCAAAGGTCGCACCCAGTGGATACGCGCTGCCCGGCCAGACTTCCATGATCACTCCTGCGGCTGTTCAGTTTTCCGAACCATGTTCGATGTCCAGTTGGGGTCCGCGCGCCTCGCCCTGACACAAGGCTAAGCACACTTAGTAGTTTCGCCAAGCGCGGCTTATGACGCTGTGACGTTGTAAATCAAATTGTTTGTGATTCTGGACTCGTGGCGCCCGGGTTTCCGCGGCGGCGGCACCGCCCGCGCCTAGGATGAGGGTGATGACTCCGCCTGCGCCCGACAGCCCGCCGCCCTTCAGCCTCCGCGGCATTGCTGTTCCGGCGTTCGGCCCTGCCCTCCTGTTCAGCACCGGCCAGGGCGCGATCCTGCCGGTGGTGGCACTTTCCGCCGTCCAGCTGGGTGCGTCCGTAGCTGTGGCCGCTTTGATTGTCACGCTGATCGGCCTGGGCTCCTGGTTCTTCAACCTGCCGGCCTCGATGATCACGCTGAAGTTCGGCGAACGGTGGTCAATCGTGGGTGCTGCCGCCGCGGGAGCACTGGCCCTGCTGGCCGCCGGGGTTTCCCTGGTGATGGGCAACGGACTCTGGCTGCTCGCGGTGGCGATGGCCGTCGTCGGAATGTCCGCGGCAGTCTTCAGCCTGGCCCGGCAGAAGTACCTCACGGAGGCAGTGCCCGTGGAGTTCCGCGCCCGGGCCTTGTCCACCCTGGGCGGCGTGAGCCGCATCGGCACGTTTATCGGCCCGTTCATCGGCGCCGCCGCCATCGCCTTCGTTGGCCTCAGCGGCGCGTACTGGGTGGGGGTGGCCGGCATGGCCGCCGCCGCCGTGCTCGCCGTGACCGTCCCCGACCTGGTGGCTGTGGGCGGGGCCTCCGCCACGACAGGCCCGGAGCCCACACTGCGCGGCGTGGCTGTCTCGCACGCCGGGGTTTTCCTGACGGCCGGAATCGGCATCCTGCTGCTCAGCGCCCTGCGCGCCTCCCGCCAGGTGGTGATCCCCCTGTGGGCCGACCACCTGGGCCTCGACCCCACGCACGCTTCGCTGGTCTACGGGCTCTCCGGGGCGATCGACATGCTGGTTTTCTACCCGGCGGGCAAGGTGATGGACCGGCGCGGGCGGCAATGGGTGGCCATCCCGTCCACGCTGATCATGGGCGTGGCGCTGCTGCTGATCCCGCTCACCGCCGGGTTCACCAGCCTGCTGCTCGTGGCCCTGCTGATCGGCTTCGGAAACGGCATCAGCTCCGGCCTCGTGATGACACTCGGCGCCGACTTCTCGCCAGACCGCGGCCGCGGGCAGTTCCTGGGACTCTGGCGGTTCATGGCCGACGCCGGATCCACCGGCGGCCCGGTGCTCCTCTCCGCGGTGACGGCGGTAGCCTCCCTCGGCGCCGGAGTGACGGCCACCGGGGTACTGGGGTTCGCAGCGGCAGGCGTGTTCGCCGTCGTGCTTCCCAGGCTCAGGCACCGGCGCAACTACTGACGCCCAAACCCAACTGACTCGCAGTTGTTGTCGTTTTGACGGCTGAAAACAACAACAACTGCGAGTCAGTTGGGCGGCGGCACGGACCGGCGGCGGGCGGTTTGCTTAGCTCCCGGCCCAGCGGCGGAGCGTGCTGTTCACGAGGCCGATCAGCACGGCGGTCCACCAGCACGCCTGCGAGATGCTGAGCGCGATCAGCAGACGCGTGCGCAGCCGGCTGCCCAGCTCGCTGAAGCTTGTGTCCCGGGGAAGCGCGAACATCTTGTGCATGGCCGGGGCGATGCTCAGGCCATTCAGCATCAGGATGAGCACACAGCCGAGCTTCACGGCGGTCACCGGGTTGGTGATGTCGGGATGGATGAGCGCTCCCGATGCCAGCAGCAGCGCGAGGCCGCCCCAGATCAGCGGCTTAGTTGCGCGTTCAAGCTTGGGAGACGCATGCATGTGCACCTTGCCCAACAGCCACAGCAGGCCCAGCCAGTCGACGACAAGGATAGTGCCGAAGGCCAGCACGAGGGCGAGGATGTGCCCGGCGAGCCCGATGCGGTGGAGTACAGGACCGAACTCCACAAAGTGCCCCACCAGGACGGACGCGAGCCAGCCCGCGGTGCAGAGGATGCCGAGCAGGAACAGCCGGATCGTCTGCTTTCGGGGGGTGGCCTTCCTGAGCGCGGCGCGGTTGCGGCGGGCAGGAGCGGCAGGGTGCCGGGGCTGGTATCTGGATGCGGGGTTGGTGGCGGTTCGGGTTTCAGGGCGGGTCAAGGTGGTGCGGGTGTCGGCGTACATAATGCCGGCCTTTCATCACTGTTGTGCTCCCCTGAATGGTGCCGGGAGCTGGCTGGCCGGGTTGTTCCGGACAGCAGGGAATTGCTGGGCTTGGTTGGGGATTTATTTAGGAGCCGGGAGCGGCTGGCGCGCTGCGATGCAGGGCGCAGGCTGCTGGAGTTTGCGGTTCCAGGGGCGTTTCGGTCTACCTAAATGAATACGATACAGGTTGATTTGTGGATTAAGCAAAGAAAGAGTTACCAATTCGTTGGCGTGTCGATGCTAGATCTGATCTCAGACTCATGTATTGAAGTCGATGCAGGAGGGCCTCCCGTGTGATTGCAGAAGGCCCGCGTGGACGGTTCCGCCCCCGTCGGAAATCGCGTTTTAGTTGTCCGAACCGTGTCCGCCGCTGTCGCCGCCCGGTTGAGACGCCTTGCGCTGTCCGCCCTTGTCATCGCCCGGTTGCGGGGCCGTGCGGAGGCCGGTTTTGTCGTCGCCAGCCTGGACGGGTACGACGGCGGGGCTCGCGTTGGGCTGGGACCCGACGGTGCCGTCGGGCTGGGAACCGGCAGGGCCGGCGTCGGACTGCGGAGTGGAGTCGCCGGTGGGCCGGGAAGCGGAAGTGCCGGCGTCGGACTTTTTTGTAACAATGCCGCCTCTGTCGTCCCCGACGTAACGCGATTCGGTGGACGACGACGTCCGGCGCCCGCCCCCGTCGTCACCGGACTTCGGCGTGCCGGCAGTTTCCGCGGCGGCCGGAGGTGTCTTGCCGCCGCCGACCGTGGAGGTCACCCTTGGCGTCACTATCGCGCCGTCGAAGGCGGCCGGGGCCGGAGAATTGCCGGAGTTGTTCGGCAGGAGGATGCTGTTCGCGTTGCCGGTGCCCGCCGGTGTGGTGTTCAGAACCTGCATGTTGACGGCGAGGGCGGCGGATCCGGTCACGAGGATCCCGGCCACGGACAGGGCCAGGGCTGCTCTGGTTTTCATGGTCAGCTTCTGTCCTTCATCTCGTGCAAATGCGCCAGCATTGCCCGTTCCGGGTGTCCGGGATGTTCGGAGATGTTCCTGAGCAGCGACAGCCGGGTCTCCGGGTCCAGGCCCTCGTCGCCGAGGATTTCGCCGATGAGCCGCATCAGCTGGCGTTGCAGTATGCCGCCCCGGGGAGCGTGCTGGGCTGGACGGTGGCCGCCACGGGCCGGGTCAGGAGCTGCTGCGGGTACGCCGGCGGCGTGCCGGGCAGGTAGCCTCTCCGGCGTGGGGGACTGCCAATGGCTGTCACCTGGTGAATACGGGTCCGGGCTCATCATCTTATTTACCTTCCACCTGCGCCGCCCCGCGGGCCCTTCCGGCATGCGCTGAGACCGGCGGCGTTGCCGGCAAATCCCGGTGTGAAGGGGAATGCCGTCTGCCGGTATTGTTCCGGTACTCCATGGTGGATTTGCTGGTGGACCTTGGAGTCCTGAGGAGACGGGGTCCCCCCAGCGGGAAGGTGCGCCGGCAGTGCGCGGCGGCGGGCGGCCGATGGTGGGTTGGGGGTCTGCGTTTCCCAAGGTTCAACGGGATTTTCCTAGGAACGGCTGGCACGATCTTTCTATCTGGTCCGGCGCCACAGCCGCGAGTGGACGCTCGGCCAGCTGGCCGGCCCGGCATTGCACCCCCCTGACATGCCGGGCCGGCAACCCCCACTCTTTCTGCCGGGGGCACTTAGGCCGCCGCCAAGACGGACGCCGGGCCCCCACCCCCGGAACTCTGCCGGGGATCCGCCGGCCGGCAGCCCGAAAGCTTCTGCCGGGAACCGCCGTCGTGCGTCAGAACACCTGTTCCACAACCGCCCGGGTGAGCTGCCGGATGATGGCCGTTTGTACGGGTATTTCCGCCACGCTGGCGCCCAGCGAGTACACCACGAAGGCGTAGGCGCGCTGACCCTGGACCAGGATGCTCGCGTCATGCAGGTTCCCGTCGAGCAGCCCGTACTTATGGAAGACGGTGACGTCCGGCGGCACTGCGGCGGGTATCAGTGTCTCGTAGTTGGTGTTTTGCATGTAGGACAGCAGCTCGGCGGTGTGGGCCGGGCTGAGCAGCCGGCCCGTGTAGAGCAGTGTCAGAACCCTGGCCGTCTCCGCCGGGGACAGGGTGTTGAAGGTCCTGTCGTACGGAATGCCGAGCGACGCCGCGTAATCATGGATCCCGTTCTGGCCGATGGCGCCGAGGATCAGGGCCCAGGATGTGTTGTTGCTTTGCTGGATCATCTGCCGGATCTGGAAGGCGGCACTCTGGCTGCCCAGCGGCGCCGCGAGGGACAGGACACCGGCCTCGGCGAGGTGGTAATACGCGGCCGCGGCAAGGATCTTGCCCGTGCTGGCCGCCACGAACTTCTCCCGGACGCCGTACTGGCGGACAACGCCGTCGGACATGTCAACGAGGGCCACCCCCAGCTGGTACCGGCTGTTGGCCGCAATGATGGCATTGAGCTGTTCCCCGAGCGTGGCGTCGGCGGGCGCCGCCGGCGGCGCCGGTTGCGGTTGCGCGGCCGCCGCCTTTGGTGTTGGCGGGGCGGGGGCCGCCTTTGGCGTTGCCGGGGAGGGATGGACGACGGCGGCGGGCGGGGAAGGTGCCGCACGCTTGGTGGCCGTGGCCGTGGCCGTGGCCGTGGCCGTGGCCTTTGTCTTGGCCTTGGCCTGGGGTTTGGTCGGTTTTGCGCTGCCGGGAGATGGTGCCGGAGCTTGTTGGACCGGTTTGGTGGCCTGCGGCGCAGGGGTCCCAGAGGGGAAAAGCGACGCTGCCGGCACGGCCCGTGAAAGTGCCGGCGACGGAGCCACGGCTGACGCGTAGACGGTTGTTGCGGTCAGCACTATCGCGGCGCAGAGGATGAGAAGCCGGCCGCGGGGCTCCGTCGGCCAGGGGACTGTCCGGGTGGCTGCTTTGCCAAGCCGGTGGCGGCTGCGGGCGCGATGCCGGCCGGGGGCCCCGCTCATCGCCGGGACCTCATCGCCGGGACCTCATGGCCGGGTCCTCATGGCCCGGACCTCGTCGCCATGGCCGGAAATGTGTAGCGCCTGCCACTCGCCTCACCCCAATTCGCCTGCCGCCTTCGTCAGGAGCGGCACAGGGCCACGCTGGCACTGGGAGGTTGGGAAAAGGTGGGGCTCTGGCTGGGAAAAAAGTTGACCTAGGCCACCAAGATGGGGGATGGCCCGGTCAGGGGAGTTTTCTGGGGTTGGCGGGAACGACCGGGATCAGGCCCGTGGGCAGCTTGATGTCGGCGTCCTCCGGGCGGTCCTGCCCCGCCCGTTCGATGGCCGCCCGGAAGTGGGGCAGGCTGCGCTCCACCATGTCCTCGCTGGCCGTGAGCGAAATCCGGAAAAACCCCGGTGTCTCGAACAGGACGCCCGGCAGCACAAAGACGTCCTCCTGGCCCAGTGCCTCGGTGAAGGCCTCGTCATCGTGAATGGGGGACTGGACGAACAGGTAAAAGGTGCCCTCTGAGGGCCGGAGCCGGTACCCCATGCCGCCCAGCTCCTGGACCAGCCGGTCCCGCTTTTGCTGCAGCTGTCCGACGTCGATGGTGAACGTCTCCAGCCGCGGCAGCGCGTACTGCAGCACGGCGTTGGGGTAGATCCAGCCCATGGCCAGCTGCATGGCCTCGATCGCAGCCCCGAGTTCCTTGCGGTCCGGCATGCTCGGGGGGAGCGCCAGGTATCCGATCCGCTCGCCCGGCGACAGGTGCGTCTTGCCGTACGAGTAGGCCAGGAGCGTGAACGGATAGAACTCGGCGGGGCTGTGGAAGCGCGTACCGTCGAAGACGATCCTGTTGTACGGCTCATCGGACACCAGGTAGATCCGCCGGCCTATCCGCGCCGACGCCTCGTCGAGGAGCGTGGCCAGCTGGCGGAGGAGCTCGGGCGGGTAGATCCTGCCGGTCGGGTTGTTCGGCGAATTGATGATCACCACACGGGTCCGCTTCGTGATGGCCGCTTCAATGGCCGCCAGATCGAGGTCGAAGGTTTCGAGGTCGATCCGGACCTTCACCGGTACCAGCCCCGCCTCGACCGCGAGCGGCTCGTAGAGGAACCAGGGCGGCAGGCTGTAGATGACCTCGTCGCCGGGATCGGCAACCGCCTTCAGCGCAAGAGCGATCGCGGTGAAGCCTCCGGTGGTGAGGTACAGGTCCTCGGCTTCGAACGGAACATCCAGCAGCCTGCCCAGGGAATCCGCCGCCGCCTCCCGCGCATCCACCTCATTGGTCTTGTAGGCGAACCACTGGTCGTCGTGCGGATGGAGAGCGTCCCGGAGGGCGTCCACGTAGGCGTCCTGCGGCATCTGGTGCGGGTTGCCCAGGGTGAAGTCGCAGATGCCGGGAACGTGCTTGCGGCGGGCATAGGTGGAATGGTTCAGGTGCTCGGTGATCCTCCGGAAGGACGGAATGGAGGCCACCTCAAGGGCGCGGCGCGAGGCGGGGGAGGCGGTCACAGTCCGGCTTCCTGGGGCTTGGTGTTGGCCTTCGCCGTGAGCAGCAGGTACTCCCACTCCATCTGTGCGGGCGTATCGCCGTGGGCCTCGATGTACGTGTTGGCAAGTTCCGTGAGCGCGTCGTCCAGGGCCTTGGCCTTCTTCCCGTCACCGGACAGCGACTTGTACACGGAGATGGTGGGTCCGTAGTGCGACTTGAAATAGTGCAGGAAGTCTTCGGGCTGGCGGAAGCTGGTGATCGCGACGGTCCGCTTCTGCGCCCGGATCTCGCCCAGCCGGTCGCCGAACAGCTCACGGACATGGTCTGCGCTGCCCCACAGGGGGGCCGGCTGGGCGCCGGGCGGAGGCGGCGGAGCGAAGGGTTTCATGGTGGAGAACATCTGCCCGATGAAGCCCTCGGGGGTCCAGTGCAGCAGCCCAATGGTCCCGCCCGGCCTGCAGACACGCACTAATTCGTCGGCGCTCGCCTGGTGGTGCGGGGCGAACATGGCGCCGAGGCAGGACATGACGACGTCGAATTCGCCGTCCGCAAAGGGGAGGTTTTCGACGTCGGCCTCCACCCATTCGAGCTCAACGCCGCGGTCGGCAGCCTGCCGCCGCCCGGCGTCGAACATCTCGGGGGTGAGATCGCTGGCAATCACCCGCGCACCCATCATGGCCGCGGGGATGGCCGCATTGCCGGCGCCGGTGCCCACGTCCAGGACACGCTGGCGCGGTCTGATGTTGCAGGCCTGCACCAGGATGGCGCCCAGATCCAGGAGGAGCTCGGTGGCAAGGGCAGGGTAATCGCCCTGCGCCCACATGGCCCGGTGTTTCTCCTTCAGGGCCTTGTCCGCCCCGACTTCGTCCTTCATGTCCGCGCACCTCTGCTTTCGCAGGTCCAGTAACAGCGCTCTGCTGAGTCAGTGGAGGCTGTGGTGCGACTTATTGTGGGCTTCCCGGCTGGGCTTGTAAAGGTTGCGGATCCCCGGCTGGGTAGCACATCCGGGCGTTATCAGGGCTGAGAACGCCCCGAGGTGCTACCCGGATCCGCGCAGGTGCGTCAGGAGTAGTCGGCCTTCAACAATGCCGACTGGGCGGCGAACGCCGGGTCCCCGGTTTGCCGGCCCAGGATGGCGAGCTGGTTGGTGACGCCCTTGTGGTAACCCGCGGGGGCCCGCCACACGTACTGGCCAAACGGGCTGGCAGCGTACCAGGAGATGGTTCCGGGCCGGCGGTAGCTGGTGAAGTGGTCGCGGATGGTTGTGGCAGCGGTGTTGAACATCCACTGCGCCGTGGGATTCATGGTGAGCCGGTAGTAGTCGTAGGCTCCCCATGCCGCATAGATGTGCCCGTTGACCACGTGGCTGGGGGGAATGTTCGTGCCGACGTATTCCTCAAACCACATATAGATCTTGCTGCCCTTCAGCACCTGGTCCTGGAACCACGGCTGGCCGTTCTTCTTGGGCACCTGGTAGGAACGGAAGACGCGGTCGGCCTGGGTCTTCCAGTAGGTGTTGCCGGTGGTTTCGTACAGATTCACCAGCGTGGAGAGCATCATGCCCTGGGCCATGCCGGAATACCAGGGAATGCCCATGTTGATCTTGTTGCCCGGCGTGTGCCTGAACCTGTACGGGAACCAGGTGGCTCCGCTGGCGTCCGAGAACGAGCCGGACAGGATGTAGCGTGTGGTGGCGTCTGCGCGGCGCAGGTACTCGGGGTTCTTGGTGACGCGGTACGAGGAGAGCATCTGGTTCACGAACCACGCGCTGTTCACGGGGTGGTAGACCACCACGTTGTTGATCTTGATCTGCACCACGCCCTTGCTGTTCACCGTGCCCCACGTTGTTGCCGTCAGGGGAACCACGGCTGTGCCGATGTAAGGCGAGCCGCCGGCGGTGTTGATGGTGTAGTTCGCATTGGCGTACGTGAGCTGCACGGGCGGGGCTGCCTGTGAAGTGACGGCAGCGGCCAGGAGCATCGCGGCGGCCGCGATCAATGCCGTAAGAGAGCGTGAAATATCGCGGACGCGCAAAGAAATTCCCCCAAGAGACCAGACAAGATTCCGCCAATGGTAGCAGCCCAACCAGGTCGCAGATCAGGGCGTTCCCAGCGCTGGGAACGCCCTGATCC
>NZ_JBHTSL010000002.1:0-18438 GCF_042795115.1 Arthrobacter sp. NPDC056493
GTGCCGCCCGAAAGGGCAGCGCCGGGCCGGAGCCATGTCCGAGGTTAGGACACGGGGTGGAAAGAGTGACGGTTGACACATGCAAAACGTTTTGTGTAGTCTCATTCACACCGAACCAAAACGTTTTGCAAAGGAAGTCGATGACGACGCGAGTAGGGATACGCGAAGTGGCCAAGGCCGCCGGAGTGTCAGTGACCACTGTGTCCCACGCCCTCAATGACGCCACCAGCTCCCGGGTCAAAGCGGAAACCCAGCAGCACGTCCGGGACGTGGCCAGGAACCTTGGCTACGCGCCCAACCGGCTGGCCAGCGGGCTGCGCAACCAGCGCTCCCAGATCCTGGGCCTGGTCAGCGACGAGATCACCACCACGCCGTTCGCCGGGGCCATGATCCGCGGAGCGCAGGACGCGGCCTACGAACGCGGCTACGTCGTCATGGTGGTGAACTCGGGCCTGGACAGCGAGCTCGAACACCGCGAAATCACCATGCTCCAGCAGCACCAGGTGGACGGCGTGGTGTACGCGCGGCTGTACCACCAGGGGGTCGAGTTGCCGCCGGCGCTTGCCGGGACCCCCACCGTGCTGCTGGACGCCGTCACCGGGGACCCCGCGGTGTCGTCCGTCGTCCCGAACGAGGTCGACGCCGCCGAAACCGCCGTCGAGGCGCTCATCAAGGCAGGCCACACACGGATCGGAATGATCAACAACGTTGACGACATTCCCGCAAAGCACGGCCGGCTGGAAGGATTCCACACCGCGCTTCGCCGCCACGGCATCGAGCACGATCCGCGGCACCTTGTCATCACCGTGCCGGAGACCTCCGGCGGCCGGGAGGCCGCGCTCGCCCTCCTCAGCCGGCCGGACAGGCCCACAGCACTCTTCTGCTTCAGTGACAGGGTGGCCATGGGTGCGTACCAGGCGGCCGCAGCGCTGGGACTGATTGTCCCGGACGATGTGTCGATCGTCGGCATCGACAACCTGGAGCTCATCGCGGGCTCGCTGTGGCCGGGGCTGACCACGGTGGCCCTGCCGCACTACGAGATGGGGCGATGGGCGGTCGACCGGGTTCTTGACGACATTGAGAACCCGGGCAGGCCGCCGGAACAGGTGCGGCTGGCCTGTCCCCTGATCGAACGGGGATCCGTGGGGCCGCCACCCCGAACCGGATCCTAGAGACCGGATCCTAGAGACCTGACCGCAGTCCAAGAGACGAACCACCAGCAGTCCACCCCGGGTGTCCGCCGGAAAAAGGGACGCAGCCGTTGCAGCGGCCGCGCCCCTTCCGGACCCCGGGCCAATCATCCACGCGCAAAATCAGCAGAAAGACTGGACCTTCATGAACAAGCGATTCACACGGATCCTGGCCACCAGCATAGCCGCGGCGGCACTCATGGGCAGCCTCGCCGCCTGCGGCAAGGGCAGTGCGTCCGCCACGTCCGAGGACGGCAAAGAGATCACCATGTGGACCCACAACGCGGGAAACCCCGACGAGCTGGCGGCCATCAAGTCCATCGTCGACAAGTACAACAAGAGCGGCTCAGCCAAGGCGCAGATCAAGGTGCAGGCGTTCCCGCAGGACTCCTACAACGATTCGGTGGTCTCGGCCGCCGCTGCCGGGAAGCTGCCGTGCATCGTGGACATCGACGGGCCCAACGTTCCCAACTGGGCGTGGGCCAAGTACCTGACCCCGCTGAAGCTCTCGGCCGACCTGTCCAAGAACCTCCCCAGCACCGTCGCCAAGTGGGAGGGCGAAACGTACGCGGTGGGCTACTATGACGTCGCCCTCGCCATGCTGGCCCGCACCTCGGACCTGAAGGCAGCCGGCGTCCGTGTGGCGGCGGTTGAGAAACCGTGGACCAAGGAGGAGTTCCAGGACGCCCTCACCAAGCTCAAGGCCCTGGGCAAGTGGCAGTATCCCCTCGACATGGGAACTGCCGGCACCGGGGAGTGGCTCCCCTACGCCTACTCGCCGCTGCTGCAGTCCTTCGGCGGGGACCTCGTCAACCGCGACGGCTTCCAGTCGGCGGACGGGGCCCTCAACGGAGACAAGGCCGTCGAGTGGGCCGCGTGGTTCCGCGGGCTCGCCGACCAGGGCTTCATGGCCAAGAAGAGCGGCAAGGATTCCACCCAGGACTTCCTGAACAACAAGAGCGGCATCGTCTACACCGGCTCCTGGGCCGCGGACAAGGCGCGCAAGGCGCTCGGCAAGGACCTCGCGGTCATGCCGTCCGTGGACCTCGGCAACGGCCCGAAGATCGGCGGTGCCTCGTGGCAGTGGGGCGTGACCAGCGGATGCAAGAACTCCGAGGCCGCGATGGACTACCTCTCCTACTCGCTGAAGCCGGAAAACATCGCCGCCGTGGCCAAGGCCACCGGAACCATCCCGGCCACCGATGAAGCCGCGGCCCTGATCCCCGCCTTCGCCGAGGGCGGCGAAAACCGGGTGTTCATGGACCTCTCCCGCCAGCAGGCTGTCATGCGCCCGGAAACGCCCGCCTACCCGTTCATCGCCACGGAGTACGGCAAGGCCGTCCAGGACATTCTGGCCGGCGCCGACGCCAAGACCGTCCTGGACAAGGCCGTCAAGGCGATTGACGCCAACATCAAGTCCAACGGCGGCTACAAGAACTAGCCAGCCGCCGGACGGGAGGACGACGGCGGGCGGCAACTGCCGCCGTCGTCCTCCACCCGGCACTGACTGTCAACGGAGACTCCCATGACAACCACCCAACTTCGCTCCCGTACCTCCGCCGTTCCGGCGCCGGGCGGAACCACCCCGGCGGCAGCCCGCCGCAAGCGCCCGGGCCGCCTGCGTGAACAGCTCAGCGGCTGGGGGATGATCGCACCGGCAGCGGTGCTCCTGCTCTCCTTCGTGTTCCTGCCCGCGATCCTCGGCTTCGGCCTGGCCTTCACGAACGCCCGCCTCATCTCCCCGCGGCCGGTGGAGTTCGTGGGAATGGACAACTTTGCCCGGCTGTTCGCAGATCCCACCTTCTGGCGGTCGCTCCTGAACGTCACGTACTTCGCCGTGGTGGTGGTGCCGGTGCAGTCCGGCCTTGCCCTGGCCATGGCGCTGCTGATCAACAAGAAATTCCGCGGCGTGAACTTCTTCCGCACCGTGTACTTCCTGCCCGTGGTCACGTCCATGGTGGTTGTGTCGCTGCTCTGGCTCTTCATGTACCGCAAGGACGGGCTGATCAACGAGCTGCTGTCCACGTTCAGTTTCGGCCTTATCCAGGGCGCGGACTGGCTGAACGATCCCGCCACCGCCATGCCGGCCATCATCGCGCTGTCCATCTGGCAGGCCGCCGGCTTCCACATGATCATTTGGCTGGCCGGGCTGCAGAGCATCTCCGGGGAGCTGTACGAGGCCGCGCAGCTGGACGGGGCCAGCCGCTGGCACCAGTTCCGGTACGTGACCTGGCCGGGCCTGAAGCACACGCGCACCCTGGTGCTGGTGACCATCACCATCCAGGCCCTCGGCCTCTTCGACCAGGTGAGCGTCATGACGCAGGGCGGTCCGCTCGACTCCACCACCACCATCATCTACGAGGCGGTCCGCTCCGGCTTCAAGCAGCAGGAGACCTCCTATGCTTCCGCCATCTCGCTCGTATTCTTCGTCCTGGTGCTGCTGGTCTCCGCGGTCCAGCGCTACCTGACCCGAGAGAAGGACTGACGTGAAAAACGTGCTCCGCCTCAATTCGATCGGCGCCACGGCCGTGCGCATCCTGTTCGCCGCCGTCGCTGCCTTCCCCATCGTGTTCATGCTCGTGTCCTCGCTCAAGCCGGACACCCAGATCTTCGGCGACATGTCCTCGGTGGCGGCCTTCCTTCCCATCGGCAACATCTCGCTGGACAACTACACTGCCGTCTTCGACCGGGTTCCGGCGGCCCGCTTCCTCATCAACTCCGTCGGCATCTCCGCCGTGACAGTGGTGCTGGGAATCTTCATCAACAGCCTGTGCGCCTTTGCGCTGTCCCGCATGCAGGTCCGCGGCAAGCGCGTGGTGTTCACCGCGATCCTGGCAACCCTCATCGTGCCGTTCCAGACGCTCGCGCTGCCCCTGGTGTGGTGGGTGAACCAGCTGCCGTACTTCGAACTCAACGGCTTCAGCCTGGAGATCTCGAAGGGCTGGCTGGACACCTACCAGGTGCAGATCATCCCGTTCATCGCCAACGCGTTCTCCATCTACCTGTACCACCAGTACTTCGAGTCCATCCCCAAGGAACTGGACGAGGCGGCCCGCATCGACGGCGCCGGCTGGTTCAAGATCTACCGCCAGGTGGTCATGCCGCTCGCCGGACCCGCCACGGCCACCGTCGCCATCCTGACCTTCCTGCCCGCCTGGAACTCCTACCTGTGGCCGCTCATGGTGGTCCAGTCCGAGGAGCTCCGGCCCGTGATGATCGGCATCCAGTACTTCTTCCAGCTGAACGTCTCCTGGGGCGAGGTCATGGCCTACGCCTCGCTGATCACGGTTCCCGTGGTGGTCCTCTTCATCGCGTTCCAGCGCTCCTTCATCAACAGCATCGCTTCCAGCGGTGTCCAAGGCTGACCCAACCCTCCTTTCCAGTTCGAAAGCGAACCATGACTTCCCTGAATGCAACGCCAGCGCTCGACTGCCGCTACCGGCCCAAATGGCACTACGCTGCCGGGCGCAACTGGCTCAACGACCCCAACGGGCTGGTGTACTCCAACGGCGTGTACCACCTCTTCTACCAGCACAACCCGCACGGCGACGTGTGGGGCAACATGTCCTGGGGCCACGCCACCTCGGCGGACCTCCTGACCTGGGACGAGCAGCCGGTGGCCATCCCGTGCGACGAGCAGGAGGCCATCTTCTCCGGCTCGGCCGTGGTGGACACCTGCAACACGAGCGGCTTCGGCGTCGGGGGAGTGCCGCCGCTGGTGGCGGTCTACACCAGTGCCTATTCCCCGGCCTCGCCGCTGGCGGGGCGGCAGGCGCAGTCGCTCGCGTACAGCACGGACGACGGCGCCACCTGGACCAAGTACGACGGGAACCCGGTGCTGGACCGGGCGTCCGCGAACTTCCGCGACCCCAAGGTCTTTTGGTACGACGGCGACGCCGGCAGCTATTGGGTGATGGCCGCCGTCGAGGCCGAGGACCGTGAAGTGGTCCTCTACAAATCCGCCGACCTTAAATCCTGGGAGTACCTGAGCTCCTTCGGTCCGGCCAATGCCACGGGCGGCGTGTGGGAATGCCCGGACCTGTTCGAGCTTCCGGTGGACGGCAATGCCGGCGACACCCGGTGGGTCCTCGTGGTCAACCTGAACCCCGGCGGGATCGCCGGCGGTTCGGCCGGCCAGTACTTCGTGGGAACGTTCGACGGCGTGACGTTCCGGTCCGAAAGCACCGTCACCGAGGGCATGCAGACGGACGACAGCCGGATGCCCGACTACGGGTGGCTCGACTGGGGCCGGGACTATTACGCTGCCGTCTCCTTCAGCAACGCTCCGGACGGGCGGCGTCTCATGATCGGCTGGATGAACAACTGGCAGTACGCCGCCTCGACGCCGTCCCAGGGCTGGCGCAGCGCCATGTCCCTGGTCCGCGAGGTCCGGCTGGAGGCCCGCGCCGGCCGCCCTGTGCTGGTCCAGGCGGCCGTGGACCCGTTCGAAGCTTCCGGGACGGAGTTGTTCGCCGCGGGCCCGGAACAGCTCGCGGACGGGGTGCGCTGGCTGCCCGCCGCCACCGGGGATGTGCTCCGTATCGACGCGGAGTTTCAGCCGGGCGCCTCCGGCAGGGTGGGGCTGGTGCTCCGTGCCGGCGAGGTGGACGGCGTGCAGGAGCGGACCGTGCTGGCCTACGATTCCGCGTCCGGATGTTCCGCGTCCGGCGAGCTCAGCCTGGACCGGACGGCATCCGGAGACGTGGGGTTCCACCCGGACTTCCTGTCCGTGGAGCGCGTGGCTGTTCCGCTGGACGGGGGCAGGCTGCGGCTCAGGATCTTCCTCGACCGGTGTTCCGTGGAGGTTTTCGCCCAGGACGGCCTGGTGACCCTCACGGACCAGATCTTCCCCGCGGAGTCCAGCACCGCCGTCGGACTGCTGGCCGAAGGCGACGGCGCCACCCTGGTGAGCCTCAGCGTCACCGGCTAGCTCCTGCAGACTAAAGCAACAAATCATCCTCGCGGGCCCTGACCGCCTTGAGGCGCTCCCCAATAGGCGCCTCAAGGCGGAGTGTCACATCCGCTGCCGTGCAGCGATACGTAGCCTTTGCGCGTCTGGATTTCCACGTCCGGATGGGCTGCGGCCCACGCCAGGAGGGTGTTGGCGATGGGCCGCAGGTTCGGGTGTTCTCTGCTCCGACGGCTGTGCCGGCGCCTCCGGAGAGGCACCGGCACAGACCTGCAGGCCTTACTTCATCATCGTCCCGTCGGGTCCCACGAGGTACCAGACGTTGCCGACGCCCTGGCCGGTGATGTCGCCGGGGGCCTTGTCCTTCTGCCACAGGTAAACGGGCATGCCATTGACGGTCACCTGCTTCTTGCCGTCAGGGGTATCAATGGTGCCGACCGTTCCCGTTACACCCTCGACCTTGGGGGTGCCCGTGGCAGCAATCACCGGAGGCCACTTCACGAGGCAGTCGCCCAGGCAGTTGCTCTTGCCTGAGTCCTTGACGTCCTTCGTGAAGTAGTAGACGCTCATGCCTTTGCCGTCCACCACGATGTCACCCTTGCTGGACGACGCGGTCTTGAGGTCCACTGTGGCGCCGTCGCTGGAGGCCGATGCGCTGGCGGTGGTCGCCGGTGACTCACTGGCCGGGGCTGCCGCCGAAGTGGTGGTGGTTGTGCCGGATCCGCCGCCACAGGCCGTCAGTGAGGCGGCAAGGGCCATAACTGCGAGGCCAACGCTCAGGTGCTTCTTCATGTGCTGCTCCTTGGCTCGGGCCGGCAGACTGAGGGACCGGCGCTATTTGGAATGACGCACAAAGGTGAAGAATGGTTCAAAGAATCTGACGCTGACCGGAATTGAACTTATCGCCGGCTGCCGACGTCGTATTTGCCAGGAAGGCCGGCCTGCTCGGGACGGCTTCACAGGTCATTGCAGGGAGGCCGAAGGTGCCGCTGGATGAGGATTTGGTTGCAGCGATCTACCGCGAGCACGGAACGGCACTCCGCCGGTTCGTGCTCAGTGCTTCCCGTGACCCGCACCTTGCCGACGATATTGTCCAGGAAACAGTGCTTCGTGTGTGGCAGCAGGCGCCCAAGGTCACGGGCAGCATGCGCAGCTACCTGTTCCGGACCGCCCGGAACATCATGATCGACAACTACCGGAAAGCCCAGCGGCGGCCGCTGGAAGCCGAGGACCGTGACGTTGCGGACCCGGAGGAGGCCACCGGACGGGTTGACGATCTTCTGAACAAGGTACTGATGGAGGAAGCGCTGCTGCGGCTGAGTTCGGAGCACCGTGATGTGCTGGTGGCATTGCACTATCGGCGGTTCACGGTAGGCGAGGCGGCGGTGCAGTTGAACATTCCGAGCGGAACGGTGAAATCCAGGGCTTTCTACGCGGTGAAGGCCCTGCGGACAATACTGGATGAAATGGGTGTGGAACGGTGAACGGCAAGGAAGTCCATGAGTTGCTGGGGGCATACCTGCTGGGAGGGCTCGACGACGCTGACACGCTGCGCTTCGAGGAGCACCTCAAGCAGTGCGGCGCGTGCCGCAGTGAACTGTCGGACCTCGAATCCCTGCCGGGACTGCTGGATGCCGTGCCGGTCCCGGACGCCGTGGCGCTCGCGGTCCCGGCGGCCCGCCGGCCCGGAGCAGAATCCGCGTCAGCCGACCTGGCCCCCGTCCCCCAGCCTGTTCTGGACGAACTGGCGGCCCGCCGTCGTAATTCCCGACGGCGGCTGACAGCCCTTGTGGGGGTGGTGGCGGCGGCCTGCCTGGCCCTGGGATTTGCCGCGGCGCCACTCTTTGATCCCGCCGACAAGCCCGACGCCAGCTACTCGGTCAAGGCCGACACCGGCATGCAGGTCACGGTGGGCATGGTCAAGAAAACCTGGGGCACCGAACTGGCAGTCGACGGGCGGAGCCTGCCCCAGAACGGACGGCTTTCGCTGTGGGTGAAGGACCGCGCCGGGGTCGAGGACCGGGCCTGCGCGTGGATGGCGACACCGAGCGGAAGGGTCCGGGTTACCAGCGCCACGCCGCTGCCGTACACGAGCATCGCGAGCGTGGAAGTGCGCAATGACCGGCAGCAGACCATCGCCGTGATTGCCGTGCCGGGCACCTGAACCGTTCTGAAGGACTCACATTCTGGCTGAAGGACTCACATTCTGGCGAGCCGGGCCCGTACCACCATGTAAACCCCGTAGCAGATAAGCCCGGCGCCCACCGCGGCCAGCACGTACACTCCGTAGGGCTGTTCCCGCAGGGCGCGGAGCCCGCCGTCCAGACCTGTGGACTGCTCTGGGTGGGCGGTGACCGTGGCGATGACCACCAGCAGGCCCGTCACGAAGAGCGCAACGCCCTTGGCCACATAGCCCACCACGCCAAGGACGGTGACGGCCTTGCGTCCGCCGGGCGAAGCCGGCAGGTTGATGTGTTTTTCAAAAGACTTTTTGAAGCCGCGGACCGCGTAGATGATGCCAACGACCGCCACTGCAGCCCCGATAAGTACCAGAAGCAGCACGCCGCCCGGCGACTTCATGAGGTTGACCGTGAGGTCGCTGGCTGATTCCCGGTTGTCCTTGCCGGCACCGCGCGCGAACGCGGCCAGTGTGAATGCCAGCCCGGTGTACACGGCGGCCTGTGCTCCAGCCTGCAGCTTTTTGCCGGCCTTGTGCTTTGTGGGCAACCGCTCGAAGTCGAAGATCGCATCACCGGCCTGCCACAGAGCAAGGGCTATGCATGCGGCGAAACTGCACCACAGCAGCACCGGGCCGGCCGGTTGGCTGGCCAGTTCGGCGACGGCGCCGCTCACATCCGCGCGGCCGCCGCGGCCCCGGGCGAGTCCGAAGGCGATGACGCCGACCAGGATATGGAGGACGCCACTTACGGCAAATCCGGCGCGTGCCAGCATTTCGAGGGGCTTGGAGTTCGAGACTTCCTCGGCCTTGCCGGCTGCGCTTCTCAGTTCTCTTTTGATGATCGTTCCTCCGCGCCGGCACACCCGTGCAGCTGCTGTGGCACACCGCCACACGCTTATCGTGTCACGCCCGGGCGCCGGGGAACAGATGCCCGGGACGCCCTTGACCCCGGCGGTCAGGTAGCGCTAAACCCGGCGGTAGCAGAGGTCGAAAATCATCCGGCCGGCTTCGTGCGCCTTGTTCTCGAAGCTGGTGCGGATGCGGCCCTCGAAGCGGGGAGCCCAGCCGCCCCTTTCGTCGATGCCCTCGTTGGGTCCCGTGTGTTCCGTGCTCACGGGAGCCCGTCCCTCCTTGACCGGCGCGCCGCCCACCAGCGATTCGACGCCGGTCTGCCACACGTGCGTGAGGGGACTCTCGGGGCCGCTGCGTTCACCGTTGTGAAGGTTTTCGAACGCCTCAGACCCGGCCAGTACGTCGCGGACATGCACGGCGTAGTTGGACCAGTCCGTGGCGATGCGCCAGAGGCCGCCCGGCTTCAGCGCCTTCGCAGCGAGCTCGGCGAATTCGGGCTGGATCAGGCGGCGCTTGTGGTGCCGGGACTTGTGCCAGGGGTCCGGGAAGAAGACCCAGAGTTCGCTGACCGAGCCGGGCGGCAGCATGGTGGCCAGGACCTCGGGGGCGTTTGCCTCCACCACGCGCACGTTGGTGAGGCCGCGGCTGTTGATCTTGATCATGGTGTTGGCCAGTCCGGGAGTGTAGACCTCCACTGCGAGGAAGTCCTTGTCCGGGTTTTCCTCCGCGGCGTGGCAGACGGCGTCGCCCAGACCCGAGCCGATCTCGACAATCAGCGGCGCCTGACGCCCGAACTCGGCTTCGGCGTCGAAGGAGTAGTCGGGGTGGACCGATGTGTTGGCCACGTGGCGGGGCACATCGATGGCCCAGCGGCCGGAGTGCTCCTCCCACGCCGCCTGGCGGCGCCCCTGCAGCCGGGTTCCGCGGCGGACGAAGCTGACCGGCCGTCCGCCGTAGGTTCCATAGGACGCCTGGCTTCCCGGTGTGACCGGCCTGGGCTGGTCCGGATTTGCCGGCGGCTGCGGGGATTCGGGAGATTCGCTCATCCCCTCCAGAATACCGGCGGTTTTCGGAGGACCCGACCCGTTCTCATGCGGCACGCGCGGGCGTAAGGTGTTGCTATTCCACCGGCCGCCCGGGCGAAACGCCTACGGGCCGCCCTCGTCCCTCGGGACATTTTCCCGCCGCGATGGCGGATGAACGCATGAGAACGCAGATTCAGGAAACGCCATGGAACCATCTGCATTGCGCTCCGATCCCGTGAAGTCCCCGGGCAGCATCGCCATCCTCGGGGCGGGTCCGGCAGGGCTGGTACTAGCAATTGCCCTTGCCCGGCGCGGGCTGTCCGCCACTGTCATCGAGCGCGACATCCCCCCGGACATTGCACCGCGGTTCAACCCGGACCGTTCCTACACCATCGACATCTCGGGCCATGGGCTCAAGGCGCTCCGCCACATCGACGCTGTGACCGAGTTCGACCGCCGGATGTTCCGGTTCAAGGGGCTCAAGATCCCGGGCCGAGGAACGGAGGAGTGGACCTTGCCCGGATGGACCGGATCGCGGGGCGACATCCTCCGGGCACTCAGCTGGGTCCTGGGCCAGTACACGGACAGGGTGGCATTGGAGTTCGAAACCAACGTGGAAAGCGTCGACCCGGTCAGCGGGTCACTGACCTCCCGACAGAGATCCGGGGAAGCGAACGTCAGAAGTTTCGACTTGCTCGTGGGCGCGGATGGGGCGGGATCCGCCGTGCGGTCGGCGCTGCAGGCCCGGATTCCCGGATTTTCGGTTACGTCCAAGTCTTTTCCCAACTACTGCACGATGATTGAGCTCGATAACGTCGGTGACCGGCTGGACAGGCATTATCTCCACGGACTCTCAACCCGGCCGTTCTGCGTGGCCGGTGCAATCAGGGGGGACGACGGGCAGGACTCGGCCAGGTGGTTCTGCGCCATCGGCACCAAGGACCGGATCGGGTTTTCCGGCACCGGCGAAGCCCGGAAGTTCCTGCAGGACAGGTGCCCCCGGGTTCTGGAATTCGCCGGCGACGAACAGGTAGAAGCCTTCGCCGGCCGGACCTGTTACCACATAGGACGCAGCCTGAACTGTTCCCAGCTCCATGGCGGAAAAGCGGTCTTGATCGGGGACGCCGCCGCGCCCTATCCGCCCATCGGACAAGGGGTTAACGGGGCCATGGAGTCAGCCATGGTCCTTGACCAGTGCATCCAGGATGCCGGGAGTTCACCTGACCGCTTGCCGCGGGCGGCCGAAAAATACACGGAGCGGTGGAAGCCGGAAGCAGACGCGGTGTCCTGGATCAGTGAGCGAAGCCTCTTCGAAAACCGGTTTCACACGGTCCGCGCGCTGGCCACGTCAATGTTGGGCATGAGCATCTTCGAGCAGGCCAAAAGCGCGGAAGTGCCGTACTCCCAAGTCCGGCGCCGGGCCGAACGGCTGTGGCCGCTCTGGGCCCGCTGACCACGTGCCGACCAGACTATTGGCGGCCAGGTCCCGGAGAAACCGTGCTTTATCCGTATGTGTGGATAACCCGCGAGGCCAATTCCGCCGGCTCGACGACGACGCTGGCCCACGCGGTGCTCCTGTAAGAATGGGCGGGTGATCGATGCCCAGAATTCCGGCAACCACGGCGGCAGGCCTCAGCGCCCCGCCGTTAAGGCGGACACGCTCGTGGACGCAGAGGCCGACGACGTTCCCGCCGCCGGGCCCACGCAAGTAGGCAGCCGCCGTGCCCTGGCCTACCTGGGACTGTGCCTGGTCCTGATCGGGCTGAACCTCAGGACTGTGTTCTCCAGTTTTTCGGCGGTTCTTCCCGAGGTAACCTCAGACGCCGGCCTGCCCGGCTGGGCGGTGGTGGTGCTGACCACGGTCCCGGTCACCCTGCTCGGCGTGTTTGCGCCGCTGGCCCCGGTCCTGGCCCGGAGGTTCGGCGCGGAACGGGTCCTGCTCGGAGCGATGGCGGTCCTGACGGCCGGTCTGCTCCTGCGGCCGGCCGGGATCCCGGGCGCCGGGCACCTGCCCGCGCTGTTCGCCGGGACAGCCGCGTGCGGAGCCGCCATTGCGCTGTGCAACGTGCTGCTGCCAGGGCTGGTGAAGCGGGACTTTCCGCACCGGCTCGGCCTGATGGGCGGCCTGTACACCACGGCCATCTGCGCGTCCGCCGCCCTGGGCGCAGGCTTCACTTACCCCGTTTTCACCGCTACCGGACAGTGGACCTCGGCGCTGTGGTTCTGGGCGGTGCCACCCGCCGTCGTACTTTTGCTCTTCCTGCCGGTGGCGGGACGGCAGCGGCACGGGCACCAGACAGCGGTGCGGGAGGGCGTGAACGTGTGGCGCTCGGCAGTGGCGTGGCAGGTCACGGTCTTCATGGTGCTGCAGGCGATGATGTCCTTCAGCGTCTTCGCCTGGCTCGCACCGATCCTGCGCGAACGCGGCGTGGACGGTGGAACGGCCGGGCTGATTGTGTCGGTGTCCATCGTGCTGCAGATGCTCGGCTCGCTCTTCGCCCCGGCACTCGCTGCCCGGCTGCGCGACCAGCGGGTGATCAACACCGTGGTGGCACTCATGACCGGCGGCGGCTTTGCCCTGAGCATCTTCGGCCCGCTGGAGCTGGTCTGGGTGTGGACCGGCATGCTGGGGCTGGGCCAGGGAAGCCTCACCGCCGTCGCCCTGACCATGATCATGCTCCGCACCCGGGACGGGCACACCGCAGCCCACCTCTCCGGCATGATGCAGGGGGTGGGCTACGGGCTCGGCTCCACCGGCACGCTGCTGGTGGGCCAGCTGCACCAGGGCACCGGCTCGTTTGCGGCGGCGGGGCTCCTGTTCCTGGTGGTGGGAGCGCTGGCCGCGGTGTTCGGCTACCGGGCGGGGCGGGACAGGTTCATCGGCGCTAGTGGGCCCATGTAAGTAGCAGCAGAGGGCGTTCCCAGCGCTGGGAACGCTCTCTGCTGCTACCTGGTTGGGATTGCTAGTGCGTCAGGTCCTTGCCCTTGGTCTCGGGGATGGTGAAGATGAAGGCCACACTGACGGCCAGCAGAACCACGGCGTAAACGTTGAACAGGTTGGGCATCTGGACGGTGGTGCCCAGCCACTGCTGCAGGTAGGGTGCGGTCCCGCCGAAGATTGCCACGCAGATGGAGTACGGCACGCCCACGCCCACGGTGCGGATGCTCGTGGGGAACAGCTCGGCGTACACGGCAGGAACGATGGCGGCGCTCGCGGCGATGAAGATGAGCATCACGGACATGCTCACGGCCAGCTGCCAGGCGGAATCCTTCAGCAGCCACGTCATGGGAAAGTGCATCACAGCGGAGCCGATCGCGCCGGCCCACAGCACCTTCTTGCGTCCGATCCGGTCGGACAGCTTGCCCCAGACCGGAAGCGCGGCAATGAAGACGATGTTGCCGATGACGCCGGCCCAGAGGGCCTCGCCGCGGTCGATCTTCAGCGCAGTGGTCGCGTAGCTGGGTGCCACGACGCCCCAGATGTAGTAGATGACGGTGAGGCCAACGGTCAGGCCGATCACCTGCACGGCCTGCTTGCGGTACCGGACAATCTGCGGCCAGAGCGGGGCGCGCTTCTCCGTGGCGGTCTCGCCCTCAAACACGTCGGTCTCGTGCAGCCGGGACCGCATGATCAGTGCGTACAGGCCCATCGCGGCCCCGATGAGGAACGGGATGCGCCAGCCCCAGGCGTTCATGACCTCGGTGGTCAGCGCCATGTTCAGCACCGCGCCCAGCAGGGTGCCAAAGAGGATGCCGACGGTCCCGGACGTGTAGATCAGCGTGGCCCAGAAACCACGGTGTTCCCGGGGCGCCATCTCGGAAAGATACGTTTGCGACGACGGCAGCTCGCCGCCGTGCGCCAGGCCCTGTACCAGCCGGGCCACCAGCAGCATCAGGGATGCGAAGGCCCCGACGCTGGCGAACGTGGGGGCGATGCCGATCATGAGGCTGCCCAGGGACGCCAGGCCGACGGCGAGCGTCATGGACGCCTTGCGCCCCACCCGGTCACCGATCCAGCCGAACAGGAAGCCGCCGAAGGGACGGGCAACGAAGCCGACGGCGAAGATCGCCAGCGTGGACAGCACGGCTGAGGCGGGGTCGGACTTGCTGAACAGCTGGCTGGCGATGAAGGGCGTGAAGGTGGCGTAGATGGCCCAGTCGTACCATTCGACGGCGTTTCCGATGCCGGTGCCGATGATGGTCTTTCGGGTCGAGATCCGGCCCTCGCGCTGGGCGTTGATGATGGCGGTCATGGTTGTCTCCCTGGGATGGGCGGGCTAGAGGGCCGGAACGGAAGCGGGGACCCGGGCGCCGGCGGCGGCCAGGGTCTCCAGGCGGCTGATGGCGAGCTCCGCGTAGAGCGCGGCCCCGTCGGCCAGCACGCCGTCGTCGAACGTGGCGTACGGCGAGTGGTTGAACGGTGAGGTGGCGTGGTCCGCTTCCTGCGGCACGGCGCTCAGCCCGACAAACGTGCCGGGCACCTCGGCCAGGACCCGGGAGAAGTCCTCGGAGCCGCTGAGCGGCGTGGCCCAGCGCGAGAGCCTCGAGTCGCCGAACAGTTCGGTGATGACCCTTTCCGCGGTGTGCGTCTCGTCCTGGTCGGTGATGGTGAGGGGGTATTCCTGCTGGTAGTCCACGTCGACCTCGAGGCCATGCGCGGCAGCGATGCCCTTGAGCAGGCGCGGGACGGCGTCCATCATCCGCCGCCGGTTTTCCTCGGAGAACGTGCGGATGGTGGCCTCGATGCGGGCGGTTTCCGGGATGACGTTTCGCTTGGTGCCCGCGTGGAGCACCCCGACGGAGAGGACCACGGGATCGAACATGTTGAACTGCCGCGTGACCATCACCTGCAGGGCCGTGACCATCTCGGCTGCGGCCGTCACGGGATCCTTGGCCGAGTGCGGGGCGGAACCGTGGCCGCCGGCGCCGAGCACGGTGACCACCAGGCCGTCGGAGGCGCTGAGCATCACGCCGGGCTTGGTGCAGAACGTTCCGTGCGGCTCGAGGGAGGAGAAGACGTGCATGCCGTAGGCCGCGTCCACGCGCCGGCCGGGGGCATCCAGCACACCTTCGCGGATCATGTAGCTGGCTCCGTCAAAGCCTTCCTCGCCGGGCTGGAACATCAGGACGACGTCGCCCGCCAGCCGGTGCCGGCGCTCGGCAAGGAGGGTGGCCGCGCCGGTGAGCATCGAGGTGTGGAGGTCGTGGCCGCAGGCGTGCATCGCGCCGTCGATGGTGGAGGTGTAGTCGACGCCGGTCTTCTCCTGGACCGGAAGCCCGTCCATGTCCGCGCGGAGCAGCACGGCAGGCGGCAGCACGGCGGGCGCGGTACCTGTAGTCCCGGCGGAAGCACCGCCGCCGGAAGCACCGCCGTCGTAAGCCCCGCCGCGCAAAACGGCGGTGACCGACGTCGTCTGCTTGCCCAAGGTGATTTCGTACGGCAGGCCCGCCAGGGCCTTCAGGACCTTTTCCTGGGTGCGCGGCAGCTGCAGTCCGATTTCGGGCTCCCGGTGCAGATCGTGGCGGAACCTGGCAAGGTCTTCCTGCATCTGGCGGGCGTCTGCGGCAATCGGCACGTGTTCTCCTCGTTGGTGGTCCGGTGCTGTGGGTCTATTCTGGAGTGGTCTGTTTCACATTCGGCCCAAGTGCTGGAAAAATGCAAAAGCCCGGGTCGATATGCAGGATTCGTGCATGGCTGTACGGAAGGGGAGGCCGCTGGACGTCACGGAGGAGGACCTCGCGCTGATCAACGCCCTGCAGATCGCACCCCGGCTGAGCTGGGCAGACGCCGCGGAGGTGCTCGGCGTGCACGCCACCACCCTGGCCGCGCGGTGGGATCGGCTCACCGCCTCAGGCGCCGCCTGGGTCACGGCGCACCCGATGGGGGACCCGCAGAAGATGTGCCTCGCCTTCGTTGACGTCGAGTGCGAGCTGCACCGCCGGGCGGAGGTTACCCAGGCACTGGCGGCGGTGCCGGAGATCGTCACCGTGGAGGAGGCAGCGAGCAACCGGGACCTGATGCTGACGGTCATTACCGGCTCCCTGCAGCACTTCACCGCCGTGGTCTCGCAGCTGCATGCCATCGAGGGGCTGGTCAAATACCAGACCGCACTGGCCACGCGGCTGCACACCGGCGCCTATGCCTGGCGCATCAACGTCCTCAACCGCAGCCAGCTCCAGGCGCTCCGGGCCCTGGCCGGACCGGAGGCGGCAGGGTCAGCCCCCTCGGCGTCGGTGCGGGAGCCGCTGCCCGCCAGCCATCTGCCGATCCTGCCGTTCCTCTCGAAGGACGGCCGGGCGACAGCGGCGGACATCGCCAGGGCGCTGGACCGGCATCCGGCCACCGTGCAGCGCCAGCTGAACAGGGTGCTCGCCAGCGGAGTCCTCTCCTTCCGCTGCGAGATTGCACAGAGGTATTCGGGCTTCCCGGTGACCTGCCACTGGTTCGCCAACGTCCCGCCCGGCCAGCATGAAGCGGCGGCCGAGGAGCTCCGCAGCTTCCGGAACGTGCGGCTGAGCGCCTCGACCACCGGGCGCACCAACTTCGTCATCATCATGTGGCTGCAGTCGCTTGCCGATGTCATGACCGCGGAACTGGCCCTCCAGCAGCGCATCCCGGGCATCGAACTGGTGGAGAGCGTGGTCATGCTGAGGACAGTCAAGCGGGTGGGCTGGATGCTCAATCCCGATTCGACGGCCAGCGGTGACGTTGTCGCCGTGACCACCGGTGCCCCCGAGCTGGTGGGCTGACCATGCGCGAATCTGCCCTGTCCGCCCCGACCGGCGCCGGAATCCTGCAGCGGCCCTACCTGCTGGTGACGGTGGGCGCCTGTGCCCTGGTGTTCCTCGCCGCCTTCGAGTCCCTTGCCGTCACCACCGTCATGCCCGTGGTGAGCCGGGACCTCGGCGGAGCTGGCCTGTACGCGCTCGCCTTCGCGGGGCCGCTGGCAACCGGCGTGATCGGCATGGTGGGCGCCGGGAACTGGTCTGACCGGCGCGGGCCCGTCGGCCCGCTGCTCGCCTCCGTCGCTGTCTTCGCGCTGGGCCTGCTGGTGGCGGGCACGGCCGGCACCATGTGGGCGGTGGTGGCGGGCCGGCTGGTGCAGGGGCTGGGCGGCGGCGCCATGACGGTGGCGCTGTACGTGGTGGTGGCGCGGGTCTATCCGGCCGTCCTGCACCCCAGGATCTTCGCAGCCTTCTCCGCCGCGTGGGTGATCCCGTCCCTCGTCGGCCCGTTCGCCGCCGGGCTCGTGGCGCAGCTGGCGAGCTGGCACTGGGTGTTTCTCGGCGTGGTCGTGCTGGTGCTCCCGGCCCTGGCGATGCTGTTTCCGGCGCTGCGTGGCGTGCGGTCCGGCACCGCGAACGGTGCCCCGGACGGGAACGGTGCCGCGGACGCGAACGGGAGCGACTCCGTTGACGGGACAGGACCCGATCCGGCGGGCGCCCGGGCGCCCTGGGCGCCGGAACGGCTCGCCTGGGCGGCTTTGGCCGCCCTGGCGGTGCTTGGCCTGAACCTGTCCTCCGGACTTCCGGCGGCCGGACCGCTCCTGGCGGGGGCCGCCGTCGTCATTGCACTGCTGGCCGTCAGGCCGCTGGTGCCGCGCGGCACCCTCACCGCCAGGCGCGGCCTGCCCAGCGTGATCCTGATCCGAGGGCTGGTTGCGGCCGGTTTCTTCGGCGCCGAGGTCTACCTGCCGTACCTGCTCGTGGAGCGCTACGCGTTCTCGCCCACGTTCGCGGGCCTCACGCTGACCGGCGGTGCCCTCGCGTGGGCGGCGGCGTCGGGCGTCCAGAGCAGGCTGGGCGGGAGGCTGGGCAGCCCGGTCGCAGTGCGGATCGGTTCGGTGCTGGTGCTGCTGGCGATTGCCCTGGCCCTGCTGACCACGGCGCTTGGCTGGCCGGCCGCCGTCGCGATTGCCGGCTGGATCCTCGCCGGCGGCGGCATGGGCCTTGCATATCCGCGGCTGAGCGTGATGACGCTGGCGCTTTCCACGCCGGACACCGAGGGCTTCAACAGCTCGGCAATGTCCATTTCAGATTCCCTGGGCGGTGCCCTCGCGCTCGCCGCCACGGGAATCGTGTTCACCGCGTTTACGACGACGGCGGCCTCCTTTGCCGGCGTGTTCGTGCTGACCGCGGTGATCGCCGCAGCCGCGGTCGCCATAGCGCCCCGTGTCACCCACTGACGGAGTTTTTGTCCACGTATTGCCCGCAGAAAAACCCCCAAAGTGGGATTTATTGGGAAAAAAATTAAATTAAAAGCGGGTGGTTGAGGGGGGGTAC
>NZ_JBHTSL010000002.1:18448-174672 GCF_042795115.1 Arthrobacter sp. NPDC056493
GGCCCCCCCCCCCGCGGCGGCCCCCACCCCCCCGCGCCCCCCCCCTTGTTTTTTTTTTCCCCCCCCAACCCAAAAAAAACCCCCCCCGAAGTCGCGATACGTGGACAAAAACTCTAATGAAACCGGGTGAGATGCTCGGGGCTACGTGGGTGGCGGCTGCAAGCGGGTGGCGCGCAGGACGGCGTCGGCGAGCAGGGCCGACTGCCCGTCCGGGCCTGTGGCCTCCCGTTCGCGGCTGGCTGCAACCTCCACGCGCCAGCCCGGCGCTGCGATGCCGAGCTCGGCTGCGGCCTGCTCCGCCGTGAAGAACATCCCCGGACTCGCGTGGCCGCCGCTGTGCCCGCCAGGGTGCCCGTCAGCGTGCCCGCTGTCATTCGAGTTGGCGTTCTCGTCAGCCTGGCTCCGCCAGGGCGGCAGGCCGTCGGGATGGTGGCCGACGATCAGCAGCGTGCCACCGGGGCGGACCGCATCGGCAGCCACGCGGTGCGGCCGCTGCCACGGGGCTTCGGTGGAGTGCAGGAACTGCGCGGACACGAGATCGAACTGCTCCCCGGGAGCCCACGCGTCAAGGTCACGCTGCAGCCACGTGATGCGCTTCCCGGCCGGGGAGCCGGCGGCGTGCTGCGCGGCGCGGTCCAGTGCGACGGCGGAGACGTCCACCGCGGTCACCGTCCAGCCCTGCTCGGCAAGCCACAGGGCGTCGGCGCCCTCGCCGCACCCCAGGTCCAGGGCAGTGCCGGGCTCCAGCCCTGCCGCTTCGGCCACCAGCTGCGGGTTGGGCCGGCCGCTCCAGACGCGCGCCCTGCTCCGGTACATTTCGTCGCAATGGCGCGCGGCGCCGTCGTGCCCCTCGTGGTCCATGGCCAACACCCTGCCACAGAAACGTCCGCCCATCTAGCGCGTCAGGGCAGCCTGACGATGATGTTCTGTTCCCCGTCCGCGAACACCGGGTAGCTGCGCAAAGGGGCTGCCCCGGTGGTGGAGCAGCCTGTTTCCAGCTCAAACGCGTGCTGGTGCAGCGGACACATCACCACGGCCCGGTCGATGGTGCCGTCGGCGATCGGGCCGCCCTTGTGCGGGCAGACGGCCGAGACCGCACGGAGGGAACCGTTCCGGAGCCGGAACACGGCGATCTGTTCGCCGGCTACGGCGTACGCGCGGCCCTCGCCCACGGGGACCTGGGCCACCGGGCCGAGGACATGCAGCCCGTCGGCGTGTAGCCCGGCGCTCATCGGACCGGCACTCATCGGACCGGCACCTGGGGGAGCACCTCAAGCGGGAGCGAGGTGCGGAACTGGCCGGGGGTGAAGGGGTCGTTGCGCTCAGCCCACGGGTCTGCGTAGGCCTCCACCGACGCCTGCATCGCAGCATCAAGCTGCGCGGCCAGGCCTTCAGCGTCGTCCACGATCACCGCGCGGAGGTGCTCGATCCCGACGCGCGGCACGAAGGTATACGTGCGTTCGAGCCAGTTGGCGCGCTCGCGGTAGTACTGCATGAAACGCCCCGCCAGCAGTGTCACGGTTTCGCGATCGTCCACGGTGGCCAGCAAGTCCCCCTTGCGGATGTGGGCACCCGCGGCGCCGCCGACGTAGATTTCCCAGCGTCCGCCGTCGACCGCCACCACCCCAACATCCTTGACCAGTGATTCGGCGCAGTTCCGCGGGCAGCCGGAGACGGCGAGCTTCAGTTTCGCCGGGGACTCGATGCCCTGGAACCGCGATTCGATCTCGATGCCCAGCTTCGTCGAATCACCCGTGCCGAAGCGGCAGAACTCCTGCCCCACACACGTCTTGACCGTTCGGAAGCTCTTGCCGTACGCGTAGCCGGAGGGCATGTCCAGGTCTGCCCAGACCCTCGGCAGGTCCTCCTTGGGAACACCGAGCAGGTCGATCCGCTGGCCGCCCGTCAGCTTCACCATCGGGATGCCGTACTTGTCCGCCACATCAGCGATCCGGCGGAGTTGCTCCGGGGAGGTCACGCCGCCCTTCATCTGCGGCACCACCGAAAACGTGCCGTCGCGCTGGATGTTGGCGTGGACGCGGTCATTGACGAACCGTGCATCGCGTTCGTCGATGTACTCCCCGGCCCACATCATTTTCAGCAGGGACGCCAGACCCATCTTCGACTTTGCGTCCTCCGCCCCGTCCGGTGCCAGCGCCGCGAACACGGCGGACACGGACCGCAGGCCCTGCTCCCGGATTGCGGCCATCAGCGCGGTCTTCTGCAGCGGCACGCCGGGAACGTAGTACGCCGCGGCAGGGTCCTCCGCCACGGCGCCGCCGGCTACCCATTCCACCACCTGCCGGACCAGCAGCTTGCAGGAACCGCACCCCTTGCCGGCCCGGGTGGCGTCCATGACGCCGGACAGCGTGGTGCAGCCGCCCTTCACGGTGTCCGCGATGGCCTGCTTGCTGACGCCGTTGCAGTTGCAGACCTGGGCATCGCCGTCGAGTTCGGCCACGCCGGTTTCGCCGCCGGGCCCGCCGAGGTCGAACAGCAGCGAGACCCGTTCCTCGGGCAGCGGCAGCCCGCGGTCGAACGCCTGCGTCAGGTAGGCCACCTTGCGGCTGTCCCCAAGCAGCGTTGCGCCGACGATCTTGCTGTCCCGGATCACGATGGACTTGAAGACGCCGCGGCTCGGTTCGGAAAACACCACGTGCTCGTCGGTGTCCCGTTCCGGGGCCTGCAGCCCCATGGATGCGACGTCGACGCCGGCCACCTTGAGTTTGGTGGCGGTGCGAGAGCCCAGGTAAGTTGCCTTCGGATTGGCCCCGGTGACATGGTCGGCCAGCACGGCGGCCTGCTCCCACAGCGGCGCCACCAGGCCGTACACCTCGCCGCGGTGCTGGACGCATTCACCGACGGCGTAGATCTCGTCCTCGTCCGGGACGCGCATGTGGTCATCCACCACGATGGCCCGCTCCACGGGCAGGCCGCTGGTCACCGCCACCTCCACGTTGGGGCGGATTCCGGCGGCCACCACCACCATGTCGCATTCGATATCAGGCGCGTCCCGCAGCTGGACGCCGCGCACCCTGTCCTGGCCCAGGATGGCGGTGGTGCGGCTGCTGGTGTGGACCCTGATGCCGAGCGCCTCGACACTCCGGCGCAGCACCGCACCTCCGTCCGGGCCCATCTGTGCGTTCATCAGGTGCCCGCCGGAATGGACGACGTCGACGCCGATGCCATGGCTTTGCAGGCCGCGTGCGGCTTCCAGCCCCAGCAGTCCGCCGCCGATTACGACGGCGCGCCGGTGGTGGTCCTGCTGGGCGTACGACACCATGCCCCGGGTGTCATCGATGGTGCGGAACGCGAAGACGCCGGGCAGCAGTCGGCCGCCCGGCGTGTACAGGCCCCCCACGGCGGGCATGAACGAGCGGCTGCCGGTGGCGATGATGAGGATGTCGTACGGAGTGGCCCTGCCGTCGTCGGAGAACACCAGTTTGGCGAAGCGGTCGATCTTTTCCACCCGGACGCCAGCATGCAGCGTGATGTTGTTCTCCCGGTACCAGTCCAGCGAATTCAGGAAAATGCCGCCGGCGTCTTCCTCGCCGGAGAGGACATGGCTGAGCATGATCCGGTTGTAGTTGCCGTAGGGCTCGTCGCCGAACATGGTGATCCGGTGCTGAACGGCGCCGCCGCGGGCCAGGATTTCCTCGACGGCGCGGGCGCCGGCCATCCCGTTGCCGATCACCACGAGCCTGCGCCGGCTATCACCCGGCGTGCCCCGGCCGGAGCGGCTGGCGAGGGCGGTCATCAGTGCTCCACCATGCCCATGTCGACCACGACGGATCCACTGACCCCCGTGTCCGCCAGCAGCCTCAGCTCGATCAGGGAGCCGCCGTCGATGTCTTCCACCACGCGAAGCGGGACGTGCACGTCGCCCTTGGCAGCTATCGGGAAGTACCGCATGGGCACGCCGTCCCGCATCAGCACCACCGTGACCAGTTCCGCGGAAGAGTTCCCGCCACGGAAATACAGGGTCTGGTTGATGACGCCGTCGGGGACGAAGTGGGAAAGCTGGCTGTGGATGGGCACCGCCTTTTCGAGCCCCGCACCGTCGAACGGAAAAATGCCCTGAAGGAAGATGTTCTTCAAGATCACGGTCGGATCCTTTCGGCGGAGGGGACGCTGCGGCCGCTGCCATCGGCCCGGCATGAGTCCATCCTTCGCCGCACGTGTTACAGCGCCCGGCAGCTTGTGTAATTTCCGTTTAACACCTTTCTCACCGTCTACAGGGCGTGACCCGGCGCCCGATCCGTGACCCGGACCAGGCAAAGAAAAACCGCGCTGCGGACCACCGGGGTGGCAGCAGCGCGGTTTTTCTTGTCTGAGGGATTAAGCGTCGGCGGCAGCGGGGACGCTGGTGCCCTCGGCCTTCCACTCCTCGATCCGTGCCTGCTGCAGCGGCGTCTGGCGGTTGAAGTACCAGGCCGCACCCAGCAGCAGGAACCACACCGGGGCAACCACCAGCGCGAGGCGGGTGTCCTCGGCCTGGGCCAGTGCCACGAGCATGAACGCGAAGAAGGCCAGGACCACGTAGGGCATGAAGGCCGAACCCGGCATCTTGAAGGTGGACGCCTCGTGGAGTTGCGGCCGGCGGCGGCGGAACACGATGTAGCTGATGAGAATCATCGACCAGACGAACATGGTCAGCACCGATGCCAGGGAGGTGACGATGGTGAAGGCGCCGATCACGGAGTCGCCCGCATACAGCAGGACCAGGCCGGCCAGCAGGAAGATGCAGGAGAACAGCAGTGCGTTCTGCGGAACCTTGCGGACGCTCAGCTTGCCGAAGGCCTTCGGGGCGTTGCCGTCCTGCGCGAGGCCGTAGACCATACGCGAGGTTGAGTAGATGCCGGAGTTGGCGCTGGAGGCGGCCGAGGTGAGGACCACGAGGTTGATCACGACGGCGGCGATGCCGAGGCCGGCGAGGGTGAACATGCCGATGAACGGGCTGCTTGCGGGGTCGATGCTGCGCCACGGGTTGACGGCCATGATAACCACCAGGGCGCCAACGTAGAAGAGCAGGACGCGGATCGGGATCGAGTTGATGGCCCGGGGGAGGTTCTTTTCCGGGTCCTTGGTTTCGGCGGCCGCCGTGCCCACGAGCTCGATGCCAGCGAAGGCGAAGATCGCGATCTGGAAGCCGAGGATGAAGCCGAACAGGCCGTGCGGGAACATGCCGCCGTCGTTCCACATGTTCGCCAGATTGGCCACTGCGCCGCTCGGCGAGGTGAAGTTGGTGGCGATCATGACCACGCCGGTGGCAATCAGCGCCAGGATGGCGACCACCTTGATGATGGCGAACCAGAATTCCGCTTCGCCGAAGGCCTTGACCGTGGGAAGGTTCAGCAGGATGAGGACCACGGGCGTGATCAGAGCCGGGATCCACAGGGGTGTGCCCGGAGCGAGCTTGTCCACGTAGCCGGCGATGGCCACGATGTCGGCCACGCCCGTCACCACCCAGAAGAACCAGTAGGACCAGCCGGTGAAGAAGCCTGCCCACGGGCCAAGAATGTCCCCGGCGAAGTCGCTGAAGGACTTGTAGTTCAGGTTGGAGAGCAGAATCTCGCCCATGGCCCGCATGACGAAGAACAGCATGAAGCCGATGATCATGTACACGAAGATGACGGACGGGCCGGCAAGGGAGATGGTCTTGCCGGAGCCCATGAACAGGCCGGTGCCGATGGCGCCGCCGATGGCCAGGAGTTGGATGTGGCGGTTGCCAAGCCCGCGGGCGAGGTGCGGTTCCCTGCTCTGGCCGGGTTCAGCACGTTCTGTGGTGGGTTGAACGGAAATGCTGGTGGTGCGTTCAGACATCAAGTCTTCTTCCTTGTCACAGGCGCCGGCACGTGCGCGAGCGTGCCGTACCGGCCGCGTTGATCCGCCGCAAATGTGACGGAACTAACAATTGGGATGGTGTTAAGACTATGAGCGGCGGAACGCCGCATCTGCGTTCCACCCGGCCGCGGCGCCCGGCAATGGGCAGGCAGAATGCCCGCGCGCCGGGCGGGGTGGCGCGGCCGGAAAGCGCGTTTCCGCAGTCCAGCCGGGAAATCCGGCCCGCCAGCAGGAAATTCGCTGTGAGCGCGGAACGCCGCAATAGTCTTCGACATATGTCCAGCATGCCAGTCCCAAATGTCGTCCATTGTTGTCCGTGAGTTGCGTCACGCACTATCAGGCGCGCCGCGAAGGGCTGCATGCTCCCGGCCGGCGTGCCCGTCCGAAGCCGTCCAGGGGCCGCGCAGGGGGGCGCGCAGGGGCCGGAAATGGGCCGGGGAAGGGGCCGTGCAACGGGTGGAAAGGGTCCAGGAAAGGGCACGTGCAGCGGGCGGGAAAGGGTCCGGGGCGCCCGGATGGTAGACTGGTGGGACTTGATGTGCAGTGATGCCCGCTTTGCTCTGAATTTTGGAGAGCGGGCTTTTTTCATGTGAGAGGCACATCCTGCGTCGATGAACGCTATTGGTCCCGGCGGCCGCTGTTTGAACACTGGCAGCAGCCCGGTTGACCACCTGACTTTTCTTCGGCGACCCCCTGGGCCAACCGGCTTCGGGGGCCGATATCCGCTGGATACCGCCTGAAAGACCCTGATAAACGCATATGACTACTTTTGCTGCCCTCGGAACGCCCAAGGCACTCGCCGATACCCTGGCCGCCCAGGGTATCGATTCCCCGTTCCCCATCCAGGTCAAGACCCTGCCGGACACCCTGGCCGGCCGCGACGTGCTGGGCCGTGGCCGCACCGGCTCGGGTAAAACCATCGCCTTCGCCATCCCCCTCGTGGCCCGCCTCGCCGAGCGCGAAGCCGCCTACTTCCGCAAGCCCGGCCGCCCCATGGGCCTGGTCCTCGCACCGACCCGTGAGCTGGCCACCCAGATCAACGCAACGATCGAGCCGCTGGCCAAGGCCATGGGCCTGAACACCACCGTGATCTACGGCGGCATTTCCCAGGCCCGCCAGGAGAAGGCGCTGCGCGCCGGCGTCGACATCGTCATCGCCTGCCCGGGCCGGCTGGAGGACCTGATCCGCCAGCGCATCCTGACCCTCGAGGCCGTCGAGGTGACGGTGCTGGATGAGGCCGACCACATGGCCGACCTCGGCTTCCTGCCCGTGGTCAAGAAGCTCATGGACATGACCCCGAGCCAGGGCCAGCGCCTGCTGTTCTCCGCCACGCTGGACAACGGCGTGGACAAGATCGTCCAGCGCTACCTGTCCAACCCACTGACCCACTCCGTGGACGATCCGCAGGCCGCGGTGACCACCATGGAGCACCACGTGCTGGTGGTCAACGACCAGACCGTCAAGAAGCAGCTGATTGTTGAACTGGCCTCCGGCGCCGGCCGCCGCGTGCTGTTCATGCGGACCAAGCACCATGCCCGCAAGCTGGCCAAGACCCTGACCGACGCCGGGATCCCCGCCGTCGACCTGCACGGCAACCTGTCGCAGAACGCCCGTGACCGCAACCTTGCGGAGTTCTCCTCCGGTGACGTCCGCGTCCTGGTGGCCACCGACGTTGCCGCCCGCGGTGTGCACGTCGACGACGTCGAACTGGTCATCCACGTCGACCCGCCCACCGAGCACAAGGCTTACCTGCACCGCTCCGGCCGTACCGCCCGTGCCGGCTCCGACGGCACCGTGGTCACGCTGACCCTGCCCGAGCAGCAGACTGACGTCAGGAAGCTCATGAAGGCTGCCGGTGTCGAGGTCACCTTCGAGCGGGTAACCGCCACCTCGCCGGTTGTTGCCGAGCTGGTCGGCGAGATTGCCGACAAGGTTGATCCCCGCACCCGCGCCGCGCTGCTCGCCGCCAAGGCTCCGCAGCAGGGTGGCGGCAAGTCCACCGGTGCCAACGCCGAGCGCAAGCGCGCCCGCCGCCAGGCATCACCCACGGCCGGCGGCCGGGGAGGCCGCGGCGGCCGCGGACGGGTTTCCGCAGAGGCTCCGCGCACGGACCTGCCCCGCGCTGAACGCCGCGCCGCGGCGTTTGAGGGCCGCACCGAAGCCCGTGCGGCATTCGATCGCGCCGCTGAGCAGAACGAGGACCGGGCCACCGCGGCAGCTGCGGCCCGCCGCAACGCCCGCGGCCGCGGCACTGCCGCCAGCACGCACCGCAACGACGTCCCTGCGGCCGGCGGCCGCTCGTCGGCCGGCCGCGGTTCGGATGGGCGTGCGGCGGAGGGCCGGGGCGATTCCCGCTTTACCCGCAGCGAAGCCCCTCGTGGCGGCACCGGTCGCCCGAGCACCGGAGGCCAGCGCAGCGGACGTCCGGCCACCGGCCAGCGCGCCACCGGCCAGAGGGCAGCTGCCGGCGGCAAGTCCGGCGGCAACGCTCCGGTCTGGTCCTCCACCACCGGAGGCACGTCGGGCGGCTCGTACTCGGGCGGTTCCTCCTCGGGCGGCAGCGGCCGCTCCGGTGACGGCCGTCCCGCCCGGAAGGCCCCCCGCCGCGCGTCGGCTCCGGCGTCGAACGAGCGCCGCGCCAGGTAGCTGGCGACGCGCCAGGTTTCTGGCGACACGCAAAATGCCGTCCGCTACGGGAATTCCCGTAGCGGCCGGCATTTTGCGTAGCGCAGGCCACTATGCGTAGCGCAGGCCACTAAACGCAGCGCACGCTACCAGCCGCGGGCGCGCCACTCGTCAAGGTGCGGCCGTTCGGCGCCGAGCGTCGTGGGCTTGCCGTGGCCCGGGTGCACCACAGTGTCGTCCGGATAAACGCCGAAGATCCGCTCGGTGACGTCAGTGAGCAGCTGGTTGAACCGATCGGGATCCTTCTGGGTGTTGCCCACGCCGCCCGGAAACAGCGAATCGCCGGAGAAGATGTGGGCCGGTCCCTCCGGATCCTGATACACCAGTGCCACCGAACCGGGCGTGTGGCCGCGCAGATGGACGGCCGAGACGTCGAACCCGTCAAAGTTCCCCACGTCACCGTGCTCCAGCAGCACATCCACCTTCACGGGAAGTTCCGGGGCGTCGTCGGTGCCGGCCGCCGTCTTGGCTCCGGTGGCTTCGACGAGGCCCGGCAGCGCCCGAACGTGATCCCAGTGCTGGTGCGTCGTGGCGATCAGTGCCAGCGTCGGTGGCCCGGACGTGTCCGCGGCGGCGTCCGCCAGCAGGCCCTGAATCGCCGGCAGGTCATCCGCCGCGTCGATCAGCAGCTGCGCCCCGGACTCCTTGGCCGTCAGCAGATACACGTTGTTGTCCATCTCGCTGACCGATATCCGGCGGATGGTGATGTCCCGAAGTGAATGAATGAGCGTGTCCATGAGCCCAGTCTAGGGAGGACGCCCAGGCTAGGGAGCCGGATCAGCCCCGCGCCGGCGGGAAGGCCCCGCCGGCAGCATCTTGAGCCCGGCCGCGCATCCCACAATGCCTGCGATGAACAGCACCTTGAGCAGGCTGAAGGGCTCGACGCCGGTGGCCATGGCCCAGCCGACCGTCAGCGCCGCGCCGATCCCCACCCAGACGGCGTAGGCGGTGCCGAGCGGGATGTGCTTCACGGCCATGCCCAGCCCCTGCATGCTGAGCGCGGCCGTCACGACGAAGACAATGGCAGGCACGGGGCGGGTCAGGCCGTCGGACAGACCCAGCGCCGTGGCCCAGACAGCTTCCAGGACGGCCGAGGCGAGCAGGATAATCCAGGCCGTGGCAGGCTTCGCGAGCATCACGCCACCGCCTTCAGGCCAACCACGCACGCGGCGATACCCGCGAGCAGCAGCAGCCGCGCCGCGGTCGGCCGTTCAACTCTGGCCACGATCGCGTAGGCGGACGTCAGCACCACACCCACGCCGACCCACACAGCGTAGGCGGTGCCGGTGGGAATGGACTGCATCGCGAAGCCGAGGCCCGCGGTGCTGGCCACGACGGCGACGACGAAGAGCGCGCCGGCCGCGACCCGGCGCCGGCCCGAGGACTGGGACGCGCGGTGCAGCGCTGCCGCCCACACCGCCTCGAGCGCGCCGGAAAAAATGAGGACGAACCACGACATGACAGATCCTTTGGCCAGTCTTGTCGCGCACCGGGTACTGAACCGTCGTCCGGAGGTCCGGGGAAGGGGACCTTGGCTTTACCCTAGCAACGCCCGACGGCGGTGGCCACCGGTGGTGGCAAACCTCACCGCCGCCGTGCGCTCGGGTTAGCGGGCACCGCCGTCAGCGGGGGCAGATCAGAGGGCGCCGCCGGCCGCTTCGGGCGCCGAGGCGTCACGGCCGCCGTCGCCGATGGTTTCACGGGCAACGAAGTTCTCGATGTCGAAGGTGTTCTCTGCCCGTTCGGCGATGTTCAGAAGGGTGGTCATTGAGGCGACCTCCTCCACCTGCTCCTTGAGGAACCAGAGCATGAACTGCTCGCCCAGGGCGTCATCTTCGGCCCGGGCCGCGCGGAACAGGCTTTCGATGCTGCTGGTGACTTCCTTCTCCTGCCGGAGCGCGAGTGCCAGCGGGTCTGTTACCGAGGCAAAGTCGTTGCGTACGGCGGGCACACCGGGGATGGTGACGGCAACACCGCGGTCCACCATGTACTGGACCATCATCATGGCGTGGTTGCGTTCCTCCACCGACTGCCGGTAGAAGTACCTGGCCAGTTGCGGGAGGTCCTGGTTGGCGAACCAGACCGCCACGGCAATGTACTGCTGTGAGGCCGCGAATTCATTGCCTATCTGCAGCAGCAGGAGATCACTGAATTTTGACTTGGTCATGGCACCGAGTCTAGGTTCCGGCACCTCGCGCGTACCAGAGCCGCTAGCCGGTCACCGGATCGAGGGATACCACTGCCAGGAACCCGCGGCCCAGGATTTCCGGCGTTTGGGTGTCGGAGCCCACCACCGCGTCGTAGCGGCCGAGCGGGACGGGCGCGCTGTCCTGTCCGGGGCTGGCCGTCGCCTGTCCCTGCAGCAGGACGCCCAGCTGGCCCTCGAAGACGGGATGGGCACGCTTCTTGGACAGTTCGATGATCGAGGTGTACGCCTTGAAGGCGCCTTCCCGGGCGATGACGTTCAGGTTGCGGACATCCCCGGTGGGCAGGGCCGAGGAGGAGGCCGCGCCGCCGGGGAAGCGGAAGGGCCGGTACTTTTCGAGCGGGTGCTCGGTCCCGTCCACGGCCAGCAACAGCAGTTCGCCCTCGACGACGGTAAGCACCCGTTCCATCCCCGGAAAGGGGGAGTACTCTCCGGCGCGGGTGACGTCGGCGATGCTGATCCGCCAGTCCCACGCCCCTGCGTCGGATGACGTGGCTTCAGGTGAGGCGGACCCGGATGAAGCGGCGCCGGCTGCAAGCTCACGGGTGACCCCGCCGCCGTTGCGCCAGGGCTGGGGTTTGAGGTCGGCGAAGCGGATGATCTGCATCAGCCCAGCCTATCCGCGCGTTGCCCGCCCCCTGCCTCCCCGCGTAAAGTCGGCGACGGATCGCTGCGGTCGAGGGCGACGCTGTCAACAACAAGGAGCCGGTGAATGTTCGTCAAAGTCTGCGGCCTGAGCACGCCTGAATCAGTCCGGGAGGCCGTGGAAGCCGGGGCGGACGCCGTCGGCTTTGTCCTGACGGCCAGCCCCCGGGTGGTGTCGCCCGCACAGGTCACCCAACTCGTGAAGGCTGTGCCCGACGGCGTGGCCGCCGTCGGCGTCTTCCGTACGGAACCGGCCGCCGATGCGGTGGCCATCGCCCGCGCTGCCGGGCTGAGCTGGATCCAGCTTCATGGTGAGCGCACACCGGAGGACGTAAAAACAGTGCACGACGCCGGCATGAAGGTCATCCGCGCCGTCACCATGGGTGCCGAACCGGACGCGTTTGCCGATTGGGGCGAGGAGCTGCTGCTCATCGACGCCGCAGTTCCCGGTTCCGGCGAGGCCTGGGACTACGGTTCCGTGCGCGCCAGGGGCCTGGAAGGACGGCAGTGGCTCCTGGCCGGCGGCCTTGACCCCGCCAACGTGTCCCACGCCGCCCGCGATGCCGGCGCATGGGGCGTGGACGTTTCCTCGGGTGTCGAACAAAGCAGGGGAGTGAAGGACCTGGCCAAGATCAGGGCGTTCGTGGCGGCAGCCAAGGGCTGACCGTCCCCGTGACTGGGATGTCCGCCCGGGCGGAAGTCCGCAGGCTGCTGGGTAAGGGTTAAATCAGGGCAGATCCCGAGGCGCTTGGGGCTTCGCGACCGGCAGAATGGACGGATGAAGACACTCCTGAACATCATCTGGCTGGTTTTCGGCGGTTTCTGGCTGGCACTTGGTTACTTCGCCGCCGGCATCATCTGCTGCCTGCTCATCGTGACCATCCCCTGGGGCATTGCCTCCTTCCGGATTGCGTCCTACACCCTGTGGCCGTTCGGGCGGATGGTGGTGGATAAGCCGGGCGGAAACGGCGTGTTCGCGCTGCTCGGCAACGTGATCTGGCTGCTGGTGGCCGGTATCTGGATCGCGATCGGGCACGTGGTCACGGCAGTCGCCATGGCGCTCACCATCATCGGCATCCCGCTGGCCATCGCCAACCTGAAACTGATCCCGGTGTCGCTGATGCCGCTGGGCAAGCAGATCGTGCCCACGGACAGGCCGTTCATCACCGCCTACCGCTGACGGTCACGCAACGTCCGGTCAGGGCCTGTCAGGGCCTGTCAGGCCAGTTCGCCCTGCAGGTTACGCCGGGCGGCGTCCAGCCACAAATTCCGGGCCCGCTCGGTATGGAAGAGCGGGTCCAGCGCCAGCAACTGGCGGACGACGGCGGCCCTTCCGGCCGCGAAATCGGCGTCGCCGATGTGCGCATAATCTTCCCGGACGGCGGCCACATACCGGGCATAGGGCACCGGTTCCCCGCCCAGAACGGACAGGTCGGCGTCGCACAGGAGGGCGCCGTCGTCGTCCCCTGCCTCCGGCCGGTGATCCGAGGTAAGCCGGACCAGCCGCGCCACCTCGTCGACTTCGGCTTCCGGAAGTCCGGCCTGGCCGAGCCTGAGCTCGGCGAGCCGGGCGGATTCCTCCTCGTCCTCGCCGGCGGCTCCCCGGTAGACGGCGTCGTGGAACCAGGCCGCCAGAAGCACAGTGCGCGGCGCCCGGGCCGGTTGTGTGAGCAGGTCCAGGGCTTCCAGCACAGCGAGGAGGTGGGTGCAGCCGTGGTACCTGCGGTGGCTCTCGCTCCAGCGGTCCAGCAGGTCCAGGAACAGGGCATCATGGCCCGGCATTACCGTGTTCCAGCGGTTGAGCAGGGGAGTCTTGAGGGACTTCGTGCGGCTGCGGGCGGGGATCCGGAGTCCGCTGGCGATGAGTTTCCGGACCAGGACCCGCGCCTCCACCGGAATGGCACCGGCGGCGACCAGGCCGTCATAGCGCCGCTGCGGGACGTCGTAGTGGTCGCCGTCGAAAGCCCGTTCCGGGATGCCCGCCGCGGCGGCAAACGCGTGGAGTTCCGCCAGGGAGGTGTCCGAAATCAGGTGTGAAAACAGTGTCTCGTGGGCAGGCCAGAGCGGCGGATCGAGGTAGACGGCCATGGGGAGAGTCTAGTCCGCGCCTGAACAGGGCCGGCCCGGGGCCGGGCCCGGCGCGGACCGGGCCCGCACAGCACAGCACGGCACGGCAGGCGTACTACCGGCCACCGCCTGCCGTGCCGTGATACGGCGAACCTGCCGCAGTTATGGCGTCTTCTTGACGATGACGTCGTCGATGTACTCGTCGCCCAACTGGCGGGAGTGCTCCGCTCCAAGCTGCACATGCGTCAGGCTTGAGACGCCGAGATTCACCGCGCTGCTGGAGAACTCCAGGGCTCCGTCAAACCAGACCTTGATGGTGGAGGAGCTGCCGTTGGCCGTGACCTCCATCTGGGCGCGGTGCCACGTGCTCAGCGGGATGCTGGAGGACTTCAGCTTGGTGTAGGAGAAAGTGCCATTGGGTGCCGTAACGCGCAGCCACAGCTGGCCGTTGCTGTTGTAGCGGTAGATGTCCGCGATCCGCGTGCCGTTCGCGAAGAACCGCAGGTAGGGGACGTCGTTCCCGGCGACGCCGGCCGTGGTGATGTTGAACCAGCCGTCGGCGTTGGCCGTCTTGACGGCGGTGGAACCCAGTGCGACCGACATCTTGGCTACCGAACCGGAGTCATTGGTTACGTGCAGCTTCGCGGAGCAGGTGCCCGTCCGCCGCTGCGAGGTGCTGATGGTTGCGGTTCCGGTGGTGGCTGTGGAGGGGGTGAACGGGGTGAATGACGCCGTCTCGAAGCTCGTGGCGGCCACCGTGGTTCCGGTCAGCGAGTTTGTTGGCTTGACGCTGGAGTTGCTGCAGGTCACCGCGTTGGCCGGCGATGAGCCGAGGATCAGCCCGCCCGTCATCAGGACGCCGATGGTGCCCAGGGTGCCCAGTTTTTTCAGCTTGCTCATTTGGTAATCCTCACTATCATTTTCGGTTCGGAGGTCGCCGGCACCGGGTGCCGGTCCCGGTCCGGCAGCCGGCAGGCCGCGCCAGGAGCGAAACGCCGTCAAAGCAGTTGAATGAGCCTGGTCAGAAGCGAAACGCAGATTAGGGAAAGGAGAGCCGCTGCGGTGTACACCGCAGCTTTCGGCAGGGGGGCATCCGGCCGAACTATGCGCAAGGCATCACACGTGAGCACTGCCACCACAGTGGCAAAGCCAGCCAAAAAGACGATCATGACGCACCTGCCAGGGCTGCCCGGGACCTCTTGGCGCCGAGGACCAGCAGGAGGAGGGTGACCAACGACAGCACCAGCACCGCCACGGGCGGGGACCACATTTGGGCGAACACCATGGCCGTCGACACGATCGTGGACAGGGCCAGGCTTGACGCCACGGCGATGGAGATGGTCAGCGGGAGGGTGCTCTGCGCGGCCGAGCGGTGGGCGCCGGCTCCGTCGGCGTCTCCCTCGGCTTCCGGATCTGCGGAGCCGAACCGGAGGTAGAGAACCAGGGCTGTTCCCGGGCCGGCGAGCATCAGGAGGCCGATGACCACCAGCCGCAGTGCCTCCGGACCGAAAAACGACAGCGGCACCGCGGCGACGGCGAAGGCCGCCACGACCCATGCGATGTATCTGCGATCAATTGCCATTGCCTGCTCCTTGGATGTGGAAGACCACGCCACCGGCGTTCTCGAACAGCTTTGACCAGCCGGGCGAACTGCCGCAGGTGGCGATGAAGCGGTCAAGATCCCCCGAAGGCGTTGTTTCGAGAAGGTCCGCGGCCTCCTTCTGGCTTGTGGTGACGATCAGGTACGCGCCGGCCTTCTGGGCGATCCTGTCGGCTGCATCGCAGGTCAGCGGTTCCGCGCCCGGCTTCGGCTGGGCCATGGTCAGGGCCCGGTAGTCGTAGTCGGCGTACTTCTGGAACTGCCACGGAGTGTTGTGGACCGCCTCGATGAGGATCGAGCCGTCGGGGGCCGTCGCGTAGAGCTGCTTGACCAGCGCGATTTCATCGGGCGTGAACTTCTCCATGCTGTCGTTGCCGTACCGCGTGACCATGGTGATGGACGCCAGGACAGACCCCATGGCCAGCAGGGCCAGCGCGCGCCGCCAGCCGGGGCCGCCCCGGCGGTCCGGCATGAGCGTCAGCACGGCCAGGCAGGCAGCGAACGGCAGGCTGAACAGGTAGAGGCGCATCATCAGCTCGCCCCCGTAGGGCTGGCCGGGGATCAGAAGCAGCGGGGCCAGGGCGCCGAGCGCGGCGGTGAGCCAGGCGGCACGCCGCCGGTGCGCCAGGAACGCCCCAAGGGCGGCGAGGAGCCACACCAGCGCGACTTCGGCCAGCCGCATGTAGACCACCAGCACGTGCGAATCGCTGCCGACTACCCGCTCGGACAGCGCGCCAAGCGTATGCGCCTCGACATCGCCGAACGAGCCGAACAGTTGGGTCAGATGGCCATCAAAGAAGTCCTTTGCCACGAATACCAGCCATCCGACAGGCAGTACCACGGCGAGGATCGGCAGCGACGGCATCCGGAGCCGGCCGCTCAGGAGGAACAGAGCCAGGATCGGGATGGCGGCGAACGGCGTGAGCTGGTGGGACGCCGTAATGGCCACGAGGAGTCCCGCGCTGATGACCAGCAGGATGGCCGTGTCCACTGGCGGCGGGCTGGACATGCCCTGGTGGGGCACGGTGGGATCCAGGCGGGTGGCACTCCGTGCCAGGAACTGGGTAAGCCGGTTGCTGCCTGTCGGCCAGGCCCAGCCGCTGAAGGCGCTCAGCAGGCATGCCAGCAGGGTGACCAGGAGCAGGAAGGCGTACGCCTGGGGCGCGAGGTAGTCCTGCCCCACCCAACTGGTCAGGTAGAAGAGCCAGACGCCCGCCCATGCCTGCCGCGGCTGCGAGGTCAGTCGCCGGGCCAGGGCCAGGAGCGGTGCCAGCAGCAGCAGATTCATTCCCAGGGGCGCCCAGGTGGCGAGGCCCATCAGGTCACTGACGCCGGTGGCGCCGGACAGCTGGACCAGCAGGTCGAAGAACCCGGGCCAGTTAAAGTAGGCGTCCAGGTTGGTGTCCAGCCGGCCGGACTGTGCGATGTAGTCGGCGATGCCAAGGTGCCGGTAGCTGGCTTGCAGGCGAGGCAGGCCGTGAATGATCGGATCGGCGGAATGCAGGATCACCACGAGCACCAGTACCTGCGTGGCCAGCAGCACGGGGGTGTGCCGGCGCAGGTTCAGTGTGGCTACGAACCCGGTCAGGCTCAGGAAGATGGCAACGAAGAAGGCCGGCGGCACCGCCTCCACGAGCCCGGTCCCGCCGATCCGTGCAGGATCGACGGCGAGCAGACTCCAGATCCCGAGGGTAAGCGCCGCCGCCGCCAATGCGGCCAGCGTGATCAGCTTCCAGGGCGGCGTGGGGCCATGATGTACGACGGCGGGCGGTTCCGTCCCGCCGTGCCTGGCACCACTGTGCTTGGTTTCGGCGTGCTCGCCGTGCTTGGTTTCCCCGTGCTTGGCTTCGCTATGCCGGGGGTCGTGGTGGCCGTTGCCGTGCTGCGTTTCCCCGTGTTTGGGTTCTGCGTGCCGGTGCGGGGCGTGCGAGGGAGGCGCGGGCGTTGGTGGAGCCGGCGGCGGTGGAGCCGCCGGTGCCGTGGACGTCGGTTCGGGTGTCATGGCTTCTCACTTCCGGTCGGCTGGCGGAGGGCCGCTGGTGCAACCTTGACCGGTTCAGCGGCGGGCATGGGGTGGGTCAGCCTCCTGAGGCGCCAGGCGGCCATCAGGGCTGCTGCGGCCTGGGCGGCGGCCCAGAGGGCCGAGACGCCGGTGAGGCCGAACTGTTGGGCGGTGAAGGCGGCCGGGGCCACGATGAGGACAGCGGCTGACACCGCCACGGCCGTGGCTTCGGCAAGCCGTCCCTCGGCCCGGCACACGCCGAAGTAGACCTGGGTGACGCAGCCCAGCAGCAGGGCGGGCACCAGCATGGGGAGCAGGATGGCAGCCACAGCGTACTCCGGCCCAAGGAAACGAAGAAGGTAGGGGCCGGCTGCCAGCAGCAGCAGACCGGCTGCCAGTGTGAGGCCGAGGCTGGTCTTGAGCGCCGAGGAGACAAGTCCGGGCCGGGACCTGCCGCCGGCCAGTGCGGTCTGCAGCGAGAGCCCTGCCGACTGCGGCACAAAGAACACCGCGGACGCCATCATCCACAACATGTACCAGGCCGCCGTTGCGGCGGGGCCGAGGACGGCGGCGACGATCAGCGGAAGGAGGTAGCCGGGGGCACGGTCGGCGAGCATCAGGGCATGGTTCGGGAGGCCGGGCTTCAGCAGGCGCAGGGCCGGCCGGGGCCTGAGTCCGTGCTTCCAGTCCGGCGACACCCCCGCACGGTTGAGCTGGCGCAGCCCGAGGACCACACTGGCCATGGCGCCGGCGCCAACAGCTCCGACCACAACGGCTTCTTCCCGGATTCCGGTGGCCAGCGCAATACCCAGTACGGCCAGCTGAACCACACTCTGGGCAAGGCTCCTGACCAGGGCGCGGTCGGAGCGTTCCTGTGCCACGCCCACATGATCCAGCTGGTACGCGGTCGCGGCAAACAAGGCAGTGGCGGCGAACAACCCCGTCACGAGCGGATCATTCCAGGCCAGCCCCAGGCCGGACCCCAGGGCATGGGTCACGGCAACTAGCGCGCCGGACACAACCACTGTGGAAACCCCGACGCTGAGGAGGCTGCTGGCAATCAGCCGCCGGCCGCCGTCGGACTGTTCGGGAAGCAGGGTGAGCGTTGCTTGCCCTACCCCAAGCATTCCCAGTTGCACCGTCAGGAGCGCTGCGGCCACCACGGCGGATCCCATGCCGAGCTGCTCTGGAGGCAACATGATCGCCGCCAATGCCCAGAACAGGAACCCGGTGACCATCGGTGCCACACGCGCGGCCGTCAGCCAGGCTGCGTTCCCGCCCACGGAGAGGCCCGTGCCGGGCGGGCGCAGCAGTTCGCCGAACATCGATCTGTAGTTGTAGAGCAGGAAGCAGACCCAGTAGGCGAGGAAACGGGGCGCATGCAGCAGCGACAGGCCGACTCCCCGGATCGTGGCCAGCAGCGGCAGCACCAACAGCCAGCCGCCGCGGCCCGGGTGCTTGCGGATGGTGCGGGCCAGTCCGGCTCCGTCCTGGAGCCACTGGTCGCGCGCGGCGTCGAAGGAGTCCATAAACCGGTGCCGCACCGCTGTGGTGCTGGAAACGCCTACCCGGTAGCCGGCGTCTTCAAGCCGGATCCTGAGCTCGATGTCCTCGCCGGAGCGGAAGGTGTCGTCGAATGGCACGGACAGCAGGACCTTCCGGCGCATGAGGGTGGCGCACACGCCGAACCATGAGCGGACCCTGCTGTGGATGTGGTGCCAGGCCAGGGCGGCACCCCAGTACCCTGGACCGTCCGCTTCGCTGACCAGGTCGAACTGCAGGCCGTCGTAGCCGCAGGCCTTGAACTCGTCCAGGAGCCCGCCGAGGGCACCTGGCGGCAGGACGACGTCGGCATCGATCAGCGCAACGAGGTCGGAGCAGGCGTTCTCGACGCCGAGCATCCGCGCTGCCGGCAGCCCGCGGCCCTCGTCGGAGATGACCCGGGCGCCCATGGAGCGTGCGATCTCCACCGTGTTGTCCGTGGAGCAGCCGTCCACCACGATGATCTCGCGCGGTTTTTCGGCGCGGATGGATTCCAGGCATTCGCCGAGCCAGTGGGCTGCGTTCCGCGCGGGAACCACCACGGACACCTCGAGGTCGCTCACGTGGGCGCCCATGTTACTCCTCCAGCTTGGAGCTGATCAGGCCGGCAACGTAGTCGGACGTCCGGTCGGCGGACCACGAGGCGGGGATCCGGAGCAGGGAACAGGGCACGTCGTCCAGTGCCCGGCGCACCACGGCTGCCTTCTGGCTGAAGAATTCCTCCAGCGGCACCAGCCCTGTCGCGCCGAGGGCCTCGATCAGCCGCCGTGACACGACCGGGAGCTCCGAATGGAAGTTCCCGACGATGCGGGAGGTCATCCATTCCTGGCTGCGGGTCTCCAGGCGGGCTTCGGAACCGTCATACCGTTCAAGGAAAATGGCCAGCCGGGTGAGCGCCGCCGAGGAGATGCCGTCCTGCCCGAAGACCAGCTCCGGATGGACCATGCGGTGCTCCGGGGACCAGCGGCGCGTGAAGGCGGCGGTCTTCGGATAGCGGACGATCACCGGATGGACGGCCGTGGCGAGGTGGGCCACCGTATTAGTGAGCCAGCCCGGTGCGAGGGGCTTGCGGGCGCCGCTGAAGACCTCGGGGTAGATCCTGCGATGGTGCGGCTTGAGGAACATCGGCTTCGCGTAGCCCATGAGCATGCCGTCGGCATCCAGGAACGCCCAGTCATCGGCCATGAAGCGCACGCCGGGCATGGCTACAAGTTTCGCGACCGTGCTGGTCTTGCCCACGCCGCCCCACGCCGGAAGGAGGACCCCCGAACCGCGGAAGTCGACCACGGCAGCGTGGATCATGGCGGCGTTCTCCCGGATGCACAGCCGGTCCAGCAAGGGAATGACGGCGGTCAGCAGCTCGCCGCGGCCCCGCACCGAGTAACCGTCGCGGGTTTCCTGGACCTGGACGCGGTCAGCCGGGATGTAGAGCGACTCCGCCGTGAACCGGTAGGCATCCTCGGCGTGCGACTGGTCCGCTACCTCCGCCGTATCGGCGCTAACATGCAGCCGGAGCGGTGCCCGGGACGGACCCAGGAACGGTGCGAGCATGTCCCGCAGCTGTGCTTCGCCGGGGGTGCCGGGGGCCACGTCGATGCCCACGAGGCCGTGGACATCGAAGCTGGTGCCAGTGGACGGGAGCGAATCCCGCAGGAATTCTTTTTCGGACTGACTCATGCCCCGTGGCCTCCAGCGGTCTCGTTGGTCCCGGCCATCTGGGCAGGGGTGTACTGCGGGTACATCCGGATCATTTGACTTCCCTCCAGCTGACGTGTGGCTCGTGCGGCGCGAGTCCCGCGTTCGCCGGATCGAGGGGCATGCGGCGTCCCCGGATGTACCCGCAGGTTGTGACGGCCAGCACTGCGACCATGGCCGCTGCCCGGCGCAGGCCGGCGGAATCCGTTCCCCGGATCCTGCCCGCTATGCCCGATGCGACGGCACGCGGCAGCACGCTGCGGACGTACCGGCGCTCGGGCCCCAGGGCGCGCTTGTGGCCGACGATCTTGCTGACCATGGCTTTTGATATCCCCTCGGACCAGGCCCGCCGCAGCATGTAGCTGAGCGTGCCCCGCTGGGCGGGAACATAGTGGTTCACCAGCGCGGCCGGCTCGTACACCACCCGGCCTCCGGGCGAACCGATGACCGCCCGGATGCAGATCTCCGTCTCCTCGCAGCCCAGGGGCAGCGAATTCTGCCGGCCCAGCGCAGTGTTGAATCCTCCCACCACCTGCAGAACCTGGGAACGGAAGGACATGTTGGCGCCGATGACGTTGCGCACTTCGGCCGCCACCTTGGGCAGGCCGCGGTGCGTGCAGCCGATGATCCAGTCCAGCTCCTCGCCGAAATAGTCCGGCCGGCTTGTTTCCCAATCCGGCAGGACGCGTCCGCCCACGGCCAGCACATCGGGGTCGTCGTAGAGGGCCGTCAGCCGCTGCAGCCAGTCCGGGGCCGCCACCGCGTCGTCATCAAGGAAGGCAACGACGCCGGCCGTCGCCGCCGCGGCGCCTGTGTTCCGAGCTCCGGAGAGGCCTTTGGGGCCGGTGTTCTCCAGGATCACCACATCATCGACCGTAAAGATGAGCCGTTTGTAGAGGTCCACGTTGTAGTCCACCACCAGGATCGTCTGCTGCGGCGGGACGGTTTGGGCGCGGACGGATTCGACGGCGGCCATCAGCCGGTCCCACCGGTCTTCCGTGTAGGAGCAGATCACCACCGAAACGGCCGGGAGCCCTTCAGCATGGTTCACCTTAATCACCCGCTATCAGGCCAAGGACGGTTGCCGGATCCGTCGGAATGTGGGGGAGGGTCAAGCTGGGGTACCTGTATTTCACGCGCCTGAGCGACTCGGGCCGGGCACCGGCCGTGGGTGCTTCCCAGCCCACGCATTCACGGGCCAGGGTCCGCAGTACCCGCCATCCGTCGCGGAAAGTATGAAGATTGGAGTTGCCGGAGATCCGGTTCAGTTCGTTGCTGGGCACCTCGGCGATCCGCAGGCCTGCCCTGGAGGCACGGACGATCAGCTCGGTTTCAATTTCGAACCCTTCCGATTTCAGTTCAAGGATCTGCAGGCACTCCCGCCGCATGGCGATGTAGCCGTAGCAAAGATCCGAGTAATTGCTGTGCAGGACAAGGTTGGCCAGCCGGGTCAGGGTCCGGTTGCCGGCGCTGCGGAGCAGTGTGATGTCCTCGGAACCGCCGCCTGTGACATACCGGGAGCCCTTGACGAAGTCGAACTCATGCTGGAGAGGTGAAATGAACCAGCCAATTTCCTGCGGATCCATGCTTCCGTCGGCGTCCAGCATGACAATGATGTCCCCGGATGCCGCAGACAGCCCGGCCCGGACGGCGAAGCCTTTGCCTGCCTGGGGCTCGGAGACCACCACGACGTCCAGGCGCAGCGCGCGGGCCACGTCGACGGTGCTGTCCAGGGAACGGCCGTCGACAATCACCACTTCGTCCACATACGAGGGCATGCGTCGAAGGACCCATGGGAGGTTAAAGGCTTCATTGAGGGTGGGGATTACCACGCTGATGGAGGCCAGGGGAACCGGTATCACATTTGGTGCACGAACAGATGAAACTTGTATAGGGATGGTCACTAGCCTCACCACTCATCGGAGTCGTATGCCTATGCCCCTCCCGAGCAGCCTCCCCGGCTGGATACGGGAAATAGAAGCGCCTGCTGCTGCGGTACTGGCAACTTTGCTTGCACTCCCCCTCGGAACATGTTCGGCCCGCCAACTTGTAAAAAGCTTGGGATCGCTTGAAGTAACCCCAGTTTTAGGGGTCGCAGAATCCTTGGATGCAGCAGTCACGGGTGCCACACTTGCCCCATGGTTAACTCAGCCCACGGCAGGCACCGTGGGCGCCGCACTTTGCCCGGACCCGCCGGGCGGCTGGCTGTGCTCGCGGCGGTCGCGGCGCTGACGGTTTACGGGACGGTGGCCACTGAAGCGCAGCGGCTCCAGGCGGACCGGCCTGCAGCAGCAGAACCATCGGCCACCGATCCGACTGCGGCGTCAGCGGCCGGATCCACTGCGTCTGCACCTCAGGGAACGGAAACGGGCGCTGCCAAGCCCGCCCCGCCGTCGCCATCCAGGCCGGCGCCTTCCCGGGCCGCGGCCCGGGCAACTGGCCCATCGGTCGCCGCGCCGCCCTCAACCGCCGCCCCGGTGGCACCGCCCGCACCCAAACCACTGACCGCGAAGGTGCCCGCAGTTGACCCGTTGCTGCAGGAACTGCCCACGGGCGACCTGCCCGGGTGGAAACAGGTGTTCCGGGAGGACTTCAACCAGGGGGACGTGCCCGTTGGCGGATTTCCGGGACCTGCCTACGCCGCGAAGTGGAGCGCCGGCTATGTGGACGGCACGCCGGACACAGCCGGTCAGCGGGGTGCGAAGTCCGGCTACTACCCCTCCAAGGTGCTCAGCGTGCAGAACGGCATGCTGGACTGGTACCTGCACACGGAGGACGGTGTTTCGATGGGGGCCGCACCCACCCCGAAAATTCCGAACAGCAGCACCAACCCGCACCGGGACAACAGCCTCCTCTACGGGAGGTTCTCGGTACGGTTCAAGGCCGATCCGCTGCGCGGCTTCAAGACGGCCTGGCTGCTGTGGCCGGACAGCGGGATCTGGCCCCGTGACGGCGAACTCGACTACCCCGAGGGGGACCTCTCAACGAAGTTCTACGGCGCCGTGCACAAGATGGGGAACGACCCCTACGCCACGGACATCATCTACTCAGACACCACCTTCACGCAGTGGCACGTGGCCACGATGGAGTGGAGCCCGGGCAAGGTCGAGTTTTTCCTCGACGGCCGCTCGCTCGGGGCGGGAACCTCACTGACCCCCAACATCCCCATGCACTACATTCTGCAGACCGAGGCCTGCCTGTTCGGCTGCCCGAAGCCGGAGACGGCGGGGCACGTCTACCTGGACTGGATCGCCATCTGGAAACGGGCCTAGGGGGCCGGTCCGCCGGCCCGGCAGTCTCCGGGCCGGCTACTTCCGTCCGATCTCGAACGTGTCCGTAAAGGAGTAGCCTGCCGCCGGAACGAACCGTGCTGAGAGCCGGTCCGCGGTGGCCGTCACATCCAGGGTGCCGAGGGCGGCGTCCCGGTTTTTCCCTGACCAGGTGGCGAAGTAGGGGGCTTCGGGATCCTGGTCGTGCACCTCGTAGAGCCCCACACCGCCGGTGCCCACAGTGGCGAAGACGGTTCCGGCGCCCTGGACCATGGGGCCGTTCGAGTCGGCGAGGCAGCCGCCGGAGAACGTGTCCGGCACCAGCGCCGGGCAACCCTGGCCGGCACCCAGTTGGTGGCTTCGCTGGTAAATGTGGTCGTGCCCCGTCAGCACCAGGTCAGCCTTCTTGTCGATGAGCAGGTTGGTGAAGTCGCGCCCGGCCTGGCAGCCGTATTTGCCCACGCTGAGGCACGGGGTGTGCATGCCCACGACAGTCCACGGGATGTGCTTGGACTTCGCGCCGTCAAGCGCGGCCGCGGTCCACTGCCAGCGCTCGCTTCCCCTGGAGTAGTCCAGGGTGTTTCCGTCGTGGAATTCGATGCCGGGGGACACCATGATGAAACGCACCAGCGGATTCCGTTCCGGGTAGTCCGCGTACCACTGGATTCCGTACTCCCCCTGAAGTCCGGAGAGTCTGTTGGGCAGGCAGTTCACGATGTTGGCGATGTCGCCGTCGTGGCCGTCGCTCTCGTGGTTTCCCGTGACAACCTGGTAAGGAAAGCCACCGCCCAGCTTTCCGGTGACCATGTCACAGAAGTCCTGCTCGCGCCCTGCCTCGTAGGAGAAGTCGCCCAGGGCCAGGTTCAGCTCAGGACGAAGGCCGCGAATCGTGTCCAGAACGTCCCTTGCCCCCGTGCTCAGCCCGATATCGCCCTGGGCCGTGAAGTGGACAGACCCTGGCTCGGGGGAGGCAGGGGGCTCAGCCGGGGAAGGCCGCGTGGGGGAGGACGTCCCTGGCGGGGAGGGAACCGCCGGGCTGGAAGGCTCTGCCGTTGCCGGCGGCCGGGACGTGCCGGGTGAAACCGGCCCCCCGGACGACGGCGGGGGCGCGGGCGGGCCCGGCTGGCATCCGGTGAGCAGCAGCGCCAGCCCGAGAACGGCGGCCCGTATCAGGCCAGCCCATCCACGCTGTTTCGACGGTCCGGTCATGGTCCCTCACATCACGGAACTGAGCCTGTTGCCGCTGCAGGCTGGGGAACAGGAAGTACTGCTAGGCCTCAGGGTAGTGCCCGCAATACCGCCGTGCCAGACACCGGTCCCGGCCCGGATGGCAGTGACAGGCTTCGTAATGAATATGACAAATTCTGTCACTGCACGTACGCTCGCAGCCGGACCTCTCGCACCCAACGCTAAGGAGCCCCACATTGAAGATCGCAAAAATCCTGGCTGCGGCCGCGGCCGGTGCGGCGCTGCTGGCTCCCGTTCTCTGCGCCCTGCCGGCCCAGGCCACCGCGGCCCAAGGCGTGCCCGTCAAAGAGGTGCCGGCGCCCCATGATGGCGGCACCTTCAGCAGGGATATAGCCGGTGGCGGTACCACCACAGTTTCAGCCGCCCCCTTCGCGGCGCAAGTTTCCTTCGACGCCGCAGGCACCAATGTGCAGTGCACCGGCAGTCTGATCGCTGCCAGCTGGGTCATCACGGCCAAGCACTGCAACTCCACGAGCCTGAGGTCGGTCCGGCTGGGTACCAGCTACCTCGGAGCCGGGGGTGTGGTCCGTACGGTCGCCGGGCGCTACCCCGCACCTGCCGGCGATGTCCTGCTGCTGAAGCTGGCCACGCCGTACTACGGCTCCTACGTGGGCCTGTCCGGTTCCTTTCCCGCCACCGGAACCACCGCCAGAGTGTATGGCTGGGGGTATCAGTCCGAGGGATCCGGTGCCATGTCCTACTACCTCAAGGCGGCGGACGTCTCGGTGGTGTGGCAGGGTGTGGACAACTATGGCGGCCCGTCTGTCCGGACGAGGTCGGAAAGCGGCCACACGCTCGACGGCGACTCCGGCGGCCCGCTGGTCGTGAACGGCAAGCTTGCAGGCGTCCTGTCCACATCGGACATCCTGCCGGCCCCGAACCCTTCGAGTTACACCGGCTACTACAACGACCACGCCTCCGTGGTGCGCAACCTCGCCTGGATCACCAGCGTCTCGGGGGTCCGGGGCTCCTAGCGGGTTACATTCCGGGCAGGTCGAGGGTCTCGTACACCTGGATGCTGGCGCCGGGCATCATGAGGTGCGGGTGCCCCTCGAGCAGGGCCAAGGCGCCGTCCATGTCCTCGGCCTGCAGAATGCCGTAGCCGCCCACGCTGGTGTTCGTGTCCGAGGTGCCCGACTGGCTGACCTCCTTGCCTGCGCCCAGGGGTTGGCCCATGTCCACGATGCCGCTGCCGGCCCGGGATGCCCACTCCATCCACGCCTTCATGCCTTCCTGGGCGGCCTCGGGGGAACTCTCCGCCATCTGGGATTGTGCCGACTGCGGTGCGTTGTAAAGAACTACAAACTTCTTCATTGCCGGTCCTGTCTCTGGGGTAGTGGCAGCCACAGGTTGATCCTAGGGGGATTCGGCCGGCGGCGATACAGTTCAAGGGCCACCGTTCACGGAAAATTCGCCCGTCCGCAAGAGGTGCATTTCGCTGTGGGAAAACCTGGCCGTGAGGACCTGAAAAAGCAAAGTTGAGCGTAGTAGACTCAACTCATCTAAACCGTCTTCGAAAGGAGCTCTCTTTGGACGTCAAATTCACCACCAAGAGCCAGGAGGCTCTTTCGGCTGCCGCCATGAATGCCTCCACGGCAGGGAACCCGCAGGTGGAACCCGCACACCTGCTCAAGGCGCTGATGGATCAGCGGGAGGGTGTCGCCGTGGCGCTCCTCCGCGCCACCGGAGCCGATCCGGACGCCGTCAGCGTGCAGTCCAGTACCGCCATCAAGGCCCTGCCCGCCACGTCGGGAAGCTCGGTCCAGCAGGCCCAGCTCTCCCGGCCTTCCCTGCAGGCGATCCAGAACGCCCAGAACGAGGCCGACAAGCTTGGTGATTCCTTCGTCTCCACCGAGCACCTGCTGCTGGGTCTTTCGGCCGGAAGCGATGGCGTGGGCAGGCTGCTGCGCGACGCCGGCGCGTCCCATGAGGCGCTGGCGGCCGCCCTGCCAAGTGTCCGCGGCGACCGCAAGGTCAGTTCGCCCGACCCCGAGAACACCTTCCAGGCCCTGGAAAAATTCGGCACTGACCTCACCGCCGTGGCGCGTTCCGGGAAGCTCGATCCGGTCATCGGCCGTGACAGCGAAATCCGCCGCGTGGTGCAGGTGCTCAGCCGCCGGACCAAGAACAACCCCGTGCTGATCGGCGAACCGGGCGTCGGCAAGACCGCCGTCGTCGAGGGCCTGGCCCAGCGGATGGTCGCGGGCGACGTGCCGGAGAGCCTTCGGGGCAAGACCCTGATCTCCCTGGACCTGGCCTCCATGGTTGCCGGCGCCAAGTACCGCGGCGAGTTTGAGGAGCGGCTCAAGGCCGTCCTTGAGGAGATCAAGAACTCCGACGGCCGGATCGTGACGTTCATCGATGAGCTGCACACCGTGGTGGGTGCCGGTGCCAGCGGCGAAAGCGCCATGGACGCCGGCAACATGCTCAAGCCCATGCTGGCCCGCGGTGAGCTGCGGCTGATCGGCGCCACCACGCTCGACGAATACCGCGAGAACATCGAGAAGGACCCTGCCCTGGAGCGGCGCTTCCAGCAGGTGTACGTCGGGGAGCCCAGCGTGGACGACACCATCGGCATCCTCCGCGGACTGAAGGAGCGGTACGAGGCCCACCACAAGGTTGCCATCGCCGACTCCGCGCTGGTGGCTGCCGCGACGCTCTCCAACCGCTACATTTCCGGCCGGCAGCTGCCGGACAAGGCGATCGACCTCGTCGACGAGGCCGCCTCCCGGCTGCGCATGGAGATCGACTCCGCCCCGGAGGAGATCGACCAGCTGCGGCGCGCCGTCGACCGGCTCACGATGGAGGAACTCGCCCTGCAGGGCGAGACCGACGCTGCGTCCGTGGAGCGGCTTGCTGCCCTGCGGGCCGACATGGCGGACAAGAAGGAGCAACTGGCCGGCCTCAACGCCCGTTGGGAAGCCGAGAAGGCCGGCCTGAACCGCGTGGGCGACCTGAAGGCAAAGCTGGATGAGCTGCGGTCCACGGCGGACAAGGCACAGCGCGAGGGTGACCTGGAGACGGCGTCCCGGATCCTTTACGGCGAAATTCCGGCCCTGGAGCGCGAGCTGAGCGACGCCGCCGAGGCCGAGGCCGCCGTCGCGGACAAGTCCGCCCTGATGGTGGCTGAAGAGGTCACCGCCACCGACATCGCCGAGGTCATCGCCGCGTGGACCGGCATTCCGGCCGGCCGCATGCTGCAGGGCGAAAGCCAGAAGCTGCTGCACATGGAGGAGGAGCTCGGCAGGCGGCTGATCGGCCAGTCCAAGGCCGTTACCGCCGTATCCGACGCCGTGCGCCGCGCCCGGGCCGGCATCAGCGACCCCAACAGGCCCACCGGTTCCTTCCTGTTCCTGGGTCCTACCGGCGTCGGCAAAACCGAGCTCGCCAAGGCGCTCGCGGACTTCCTGTTCGACGACGAACGCGCCATGGTGCGGATCGACATGTCCGAGTACAGCGAGAAGCACTCCGTGGCGCGCCTCGTCGGTGCGCCTCCCGGCTACGTCGGCTACGAGGAGGGCGGCCAGCTCACCGAGGCCGTCCGACGCCGGCCGTACTCGGTGGTGCTGCTGGACGAGGTGGAAAAGGCCCATCCCGAGGTGTTCGACATCCTGCTGCAGGTGCTCGACGACGGCCGCCTCACCGACGGCCAGGGCCGCACGGTGGACTTCCGCAACGTGATCCTGGTGCTCACCTCAAACCTGGGCAGCCAGTTCCTCGTGGACCCGACGCTCGATGCGAACGCCAAGCGCAACGCGGTGATGGCCACGGTGAACGCCTCCTTCAAGCCGGAGTTCCTGAACCGGCTGGACGAGGTGGTGCTGTTCGATCCGCTGTCCGTCGATGAACTGGCCCGGATCGTCGAGCTGCAGGTGGCGGAGCTGGCCAAGCGCCTGCATGAGCGGCGGCTCGCGCTGGAGGTCACCGAAGGTGCCCGCTCGTGGCTGGCGATGTCCGGCTTCGATGCTGCGTACGGTGCCCGGCCGCTGCGCCGCCTCGTGCAGCGCGAAATCGGCGACCGGCTGGCGAAAGCCATCCTGGCCGGTGAAATCTCCGACGGCGACACCGTGCTGGTGGACACTGCCGCGGACCTCGGGGAACTCACCGTGGAGGGCCTGGAGGCACTCTCAGGTCTCGACGGCGGCCCTCCCATGGGCAGCGGACTCACCGTCCGCCGCCGGGACTAGCGGGACGGGAGCAGGCTTGCCTTGATGATGTTGCCGGATGCGGTGACGTAGCAGTCCACGCGGCGGTCGCCCTTGCCCCAGCTGGCCGTGCTCGGGTAAGCGAGCCGGTAGTTCAGGTTGTAGGCGTTGGACTTCTCTGTCAGGGCCGCCGTCTGGCACGTCTCCCTGGCCCTGGTCTTCAGGGCGTCACGGCCCGGGTACCCGTCACTGCCGGCGTAGTGGGTGACCGCCACCAGTTGGGCGGAATGATCGGTGGTGCACGCAACGATCGTGGACTTGGATGCCTCGGGGTCGAAGTCCCTGAAGCAGTCGCCTACCCGGAAGTCCAGCGGACCCACGCTGGCCAACGGCAGGCTGGGGCGGGGAGACGCGGCCGGCGGGGCGGGGGAGGGCTCCGCCGCTGCCGCTTCGGGCCGGTTGGCCGCCTGCATGGTGGCAGTGGCGAGGAGTGACGTCAGGAGCCATACGAGCAGGCCGCCGGCCACCAGCAGCGCAGCCACAAAGCCGGCTTTGAGTAGGGTTTGCCGGACCTCGGGCCGCGCGAGCCGGGAGCGGATCGACCCGGTGAGGCTTTTGGGTTCTGCCGGTCCGCGTGTACCCGGGTCGGGCTGCACGGTGATAACGCGGGCCGGCCCGCGTTCCCCGTCGTGACTGGGATCGTTGTCATTCATATGGGGCGGCACCCCTTCCAGGCGGTCGCTCGGCGTCGGGCATCCGGCAAATATTGCGTTTCCGCGGTGTGGCCCGTGCGGCCGGTAACCGGATTCCCCCGCTCGCTTAATTTCAGTCGTTCAGGAGACTCTATCGAACAAAAAAACTGCGCGAGCCCCGGATTGCCGCGGAGAAGCGGGCTGCGGCGGCCTCCGGCGGCCCGCGTGGCAAGCAGATGCCGCCGAAAGCATGTAATCTAGGGATACGACAAATTGACCAAACATTCCGGGGCCTCACCGATCGCCAAAGGTGACCACCTCCGGTCCAAGTACAAAAGGGGGTCACGCCATGGGGCGCGGCCGTCAAAAGGCAAAAGCTACCAAGCAGGCTCGGGACATCAAGTACTACTCCCCGAACACCGATTATTCGGCCCTACAGCGTGAGCTCACGGGTCCGGGAAGTCGTGCCACGAGCCATTTCGCGAATGAACCGGTCGAGCCGGACTATTCAGCCTACGTGGATAAGTACGCGGACGATTTGGATGAAGACGACGACGAGGTAGACAGCCGTCGTATCGGTTAGTCGTTCCCGCTGAACTGCCGTCAGGCAGTTTTCTGCACGGCGCCGTCGTACACCTCCTGGGTATTTCCCGCATTCGGGTTGCCCGCTCCAAGGTGTCGCAAAAATTATCAGGCCCGTTGGGCACGCCAGTCTTTGGCGTGCCCAACGGGCCTTTTGCGTTCTTCATGCAGCCGTGCCCTCAAGGACTTAGGCTGGAGGAAACTCAGCCAACGAAAGGTACGGACGCATGGTTCAGCGCAGCGGGTACACCCTCGGAGAGCTCTGTTGGGCGGACGTCCAGACGCCGGATGTGGCTGCCGCCAAGGCGTTCTACGCCGCTGTTTTCGGGTGGCGCTACGAAGACCTGCCGACTCCGGACGGCCGCAGCTACGCCAAGGCCTTCCTGGATGACGACCTCGTGGCCACGGTGGCACCGCAGCCGCAGCAGGGCGAAACAAAGCGGCCCGCGCAGTGGAACGTCTACTTCGCCACGGATGACGCCCGGTCCACCGCGGAGGAAACCGCCCCCGCCGGCGGCACGGTGCAGTTCGGACCGGAGGACATCGGGGACACCGGCACCATGGTGTTTGTGGAGCCGCCGGGCGGCGGCGCCACCGGTGTATGGCAGGCCGGTACCCACCCGGGCAGCGGGCGGCACAACGAGCCAGGCGCGTTCACCTGGGCGGAACTGATCACGCCCGAGCCGCAGGCCGCCGTCGGATTCTTCCAGCAGCTGTTCGGGCACGAGGTAACCGAATACCCGCAGGACGACGGCGGAACCTACACCACGCTGATGGTGAACGGCGCGGAGGTGGCTGGCATCGCCCCTGCTCTGGAAGAGGACGGGGACGACGATGACGGCGAGCCCGGAAGCCGCGGCTGGCAGGTCTACTTCGGCGTCTCCAGCGTCAAGGAAGCGGTGCTGTCGGCCGTCTGTGCCGGAGCCGAGGTGCTGGTGGAGCCGGAATTCGACGACGACGGCGGCACCATCGCCACCCTGAAGGACCCGCAGGGCGGCGTATTCAGCGTCCTGGAGGTCTAACAGCAGCACTCTTAAACGCCGAATGCTCCGTAACTGCCCTTATGAGGGTTCTAAACGGCAGTTACGGAGCACTCGATGGGATAGTTACGCGTAGGCGTTGACCAGCTGGACTGCGCCGCCGTCCACGCCCTTGGCGCCCTGGACGTAGTCCGGGCCGGTCTTGACCACATCATCGGAATCGGCGCTGACGGAGCCCATGATCCAGGACGGCAGGCCGCGCTCGTTCAGGCGGGCCACGGCAGCGTCTGCGGCTTCGGCGGAAACCACTGCCACCATGCCGACGCCGAGGTTCAGCGTGCGCTCCAGGTCGGGCAGCGGCACGCGGCCCAGTTCGGAGACCAGCTTGAAGATGGCGGGCAGCTCCCAGGTGGAGCGGTCAACGGTGGCCACAAGGCCCTGCGGGAGGACGCGGGCCAGGTTGGCGGCCAGGCCGCCGCCGGTGACGTGGCTGAAACCGTGCACGGCCTTGTCCGCCGTGACAGGGAAGGCCCGCGCCAGGTCCAGGCAGTCGGCGGCGTAGACGCGGGTGGGTTCCAGGAGTTCCTCGCCCAGCGTGCGGCCGAGTTCGGAGACCTGGCGGTCCAGGGCCCAGCCGGCGTGGTTGATGACGCGGCGGACCAGCGAGTAGCCGTTGGAGTGCAGGCCGGAGGAGGCCATGCCGATCACTACGTCGCCGGCGCGGACGCGGTCCGGTCCGAGCAGCGCGTCAGCTTCCACAACGCCGGTGGCGGCACCGGCGACGTCGTACTCGTGCTCGCCCAGCAGGCCGGGGTGCTCGGCGGTTTCGCCGCCCACCAGCGCGGTGCCGGCCACGGAGCAGGCGGCAGCGATGCCGCGGACGATGTCCGCGATGCGCTCCGGTACAACCTTGCCGCAGGCGATGTAGTCGGTCATGTACAGCGGCTCTGCGCCCACCACCACGATGTCGTCAACCACCATGCCCACAAGGTCGTAGCCGATGGTGTCGTGGATGTCCATGGCCTGCGCGATGGCCACCTTGGTGCCCACGCCGTCGGTGGACGTGGCGAGCAGGGGCTTCTTGTAGGTCAGGAGCCTGGAGACGTCATACAGGCCTGCAAAACCGCCGACGCCGCCGATCACCGACGTGTTGTGGGTCGCCTTGACGGCGTCCTTCATGAGTTCGACGGCGCGGTCGCCGGCCTCGACGTCCACACCGGCGGCCGCATAGGTGATGCCGGTGTTGTTCTGGGCAGCATTCATGTCAGCAGTGGAGGAAGCGGAAGTCATCAGGACTCTTTCTTGTCAGCGCCGACGGTCGCAGCGTCGTGGTGGAGATCGGGCACGCGGTCGGCGTCGGTGAGCAGGTTCTCGAGCTCGGAATCCGGCCCCGGGTCACAGCCGGTGGCACCCGGCTTTTCCGCGGGATCCTCGGTCACCGGGATGCTGTCCGGGTTGCCCGGGGTGGCAGCAGCCGGTTCGATGGCGGCTTCAGCGGCGGCGTCCGCATCCGAGGCGGCGGCGGGGGCGGCGCCGGACACGGCGGGCAGTCCGCCCAGGTCCGTGCGCTCCAGCAGGTTCTTACCGAGCTTGTCCGCGCCGGGGAGCTCGATGGGGTATTTGCCGGTAAAGCAGGCAGTGCAGAGCCGTTCGCGCGGCTGCCGGGTGGCGTTGATCATGCCGTCCTCGGAAATGTAGGCCAGCGAGTCGGCGCCGATGGCCTGGGAGATTTCCTCGATGGTGGCGCCGTTGGCGATCAGCTCCGCGCGGGAGGCGAAGTCGATGCCGTAGAAGCAGGGCCACTGCACGGGCGGGGAGGAGATCTTCACGTGCACGGATGCGGCGCCGGCTTCGCGGAGCATCCGGACGATGGCGCGCTGGGTGTTGCCGCGGACGATCGAGTCGTCCACCACTACAACGCGCTTGCCGCGGATCACGGACTCGAGGGCGTTGAGCTTGAGCCTGATGCCCAGCTGGCGCAGCGTCTGCGAGGGCTGGATGAACGTGCGGCCCACGTACGAGTTCTTGACGAAGCCGTGGGCGAAGGGGATGCCGGATTCCTCGGCGTAGCCCACCGCCGCGGGGGTGCCGGACTCGGGGACGGGAATGACGATGTCCGCTTCCTGGGTGTTTTCGCGGGCCAGCTGGCGGCCCATCTCCACGCGGGATTCGTACACGGACCGCCCGGCGATCGCGGCGTCGGGGCGCGCGAGGTAGACGTATTCGAAAACGCAGCCCGCTGGCGTCGGGTCCGCGAAGCGCTGGGACCGCACGCCCTGCTCGTCGATGGCGATGAACTCGCCGGGCTCGATCTCCCGGATGAAGCTCGCGCCGACGGTGGCGAGGGCGGACTGCTCGGAGGCCACCACCCAGCCGCGTTCCAGCCTGCCCAGGCAGAGCGGGCGGATGCCGAAGGTGTCGCGGGCTGCGTAGAGCGTGCCCTCGTCCATGAATACGAAGCAGAAGCCGCCGCGGATCTTGGGAAGGAGTTCGACGGCGGTCTCCTCGAGGGTCTTGCCCTCTTCGCCTTCCAGCAGTGCTGTCACCAGGGCGGTGTCCGAGGTGTTGCCCTGCTTCATTTCGCCGCTGAGCTGGCCGCCGTTGCGCTCCTGGATCATGGCGTTCAGTTCGGCCGTGTTGGTGAGGTTGCCGTTGTGCGCCAGGGCCACCGTGCCGGTGGCGGTGGCGCCGAGCGTGGGCTGCGCGTTTGCCCAGTGGCTGGCGCCGGTGGTGGAGTAGCGGCAGTGGCCGACGGCCAGGTGCCCGGTCAGGGTGTTAAGCGTGGTCTCGTCGAAGACCTGGGACACGAGGCCCATGTCCTTGTAGACGTTGATCCGCTTGCCGTCGCTGGTGGCTATACCAGCCGACTCCTGACCGCGGTGCTGCAGCGCGTACAGCCCGTAGTAGGTAAGTTTTGCTACTTCTTCACCTGGTGCCCAGACGCCGAAGACGCCGCAAGCGTCCATCGGGCCTTTTTCGCCAGGGAGAAGATCATGAGAAAGTTTTCCATCGCCGCGTGCCACTGGTCGATTATCTCACGTCATGGGGTAGGGAAATTCCGGCCGCCGGATTATGACCGCGGGCCGGGCCCGCCGCCGTCGTCCGTGGTCCGCTCCGGCGCAGTGCCGGATTCGGTGCCCGGGGCGGGATGTTCCGTGCCGGGGGCGGGATGTTCCGCTTCGGGCACTGCTTCGACGACGCCGCGGCGGGCGCGGCGCACGCTGGCCCGGTCCAGCACCAGGGCGGCAATTGCGCCGAGAATCACACCGGCCGCGGCGCACGGCACCATGAAGAAGCCGTACACGGCGCCTCGGTCGTAGCTGGCATCGCCGGGCAGTGCGTACGCAATGACCGCCGCCGCGGCGAAGCCCACCAGCCCGCCCAGGATCAGGAAGGGAACATACTTGGGGGCGCGCCGGACGGTGATCTCGCGCCGTTCAGGAATTTCGCGCTGTTCGGGGGTGGGCTGGTCGGAAGACATGCCATCTAGCCTACTGTCATCCACGCTGCCGGCCCGCCCCCGCGGCTTCAGGCCAACACCGTTCAGGCCTGCGGCCCCGCCGGCACCAGCCGCTGCCGCTGTTCACCCAGGAGGTTCCCGCCGGACATCCGCATGACGTCCCCGGCCTGCAGGTACGGGAAGCGGCCGGACAGTGCCACGCCTTCCGGGGTGCCGGTGGTGATGAGGTCCCCGGGTTCCAGGACCATGTACTGCGACAGCCGGCGGACCAGTTCGGCGGGCCCGAACACCATGTCCGCCGTCGAGCTGTCCTGGCGGACCTCGTCGTTGACCCAGGAAGACAGACGGATATCGTCGGGCTGAACTGCTGCGGCGGGCACCAGCCACGGCCCCACCGGGTTGAAGGTGGGGCAGGACTTGCCCAGCGACCACTGCGGCCCGGAGTGCTCCAGCTGGTACTCGCGCTCGGAGACATCGTTGGACAGGACGTAACCCGCGATGCACCCTGCAGCTTCGGCGTCGGACGACAGGTAGCTGGCACGCCGGCCGATGACCACGCCCAACTCCACCTCCCAGTCCACCCGCTGCGCCCCGGGCGGGATGACGACGTCGTCGTCGGGGCCCACCACGGTGTTGGGATGTTTGAAGAAGATGATGGGCCGCTCCGGCACGGGCAGGCCGGATTCCGCGGCGTGCGCGGCGTAGTTCAGCCCCACGCCGATCACGGCGCCGGGCCTGGCGATCGGCGCGCCGATCCGTTTGCCGTCGACGCTCACCCGGGGAAGCCCGCTCAGGTCCAGGTCCGGCAGCTGGCCGGCCCAGGCCTGCAGGAAGTTCCCGTCAATGTCCTGGGTGACCGGCCGCAGGTCGTAGGCCTGGCCCTCGTCGTCGATGATTACCGGGACCTCGTTGCCCGCGGGGCCAATGCGCATCAGCCGCATTCTGTCTCCTTTCAGCTGCCGCGGTAGGTGGAGTAGGCGAACGGGCTCAGCAGCAGCGGCACATGGTAGTGCTCGGTGCCGGTGACCTCGAAGACCAGGTCCACCTCCGGGAAGAACGTCGTGCCGCCCTGCCGGGCGTAGTAGTCGCCGATGGCGAAGTTGAGCCGGTAGTTCCCGGGCGCCAGGACCTCCGGTCCCAGGTCCTTCGCGCGGCCGTCCGAATCGGTGGTGCCGCCGCCCAGCTTTGTCCAGCTGCCGCCGTCGTTCGCGTAAAGCACGACGGCGATACCCGCCGCCGGGCGTCCGGCGCCGGTGTCCAGGACGTGGGTTGTCACGTGGGAAACGCTCATTCGCTGATCACTCCCTCCAGGCGGAGCAGCGCGATTTCCCGCAGCTGCTGCGCGACGATGGCGTCTTCCTGCGCCGGGGTGTTGGCCAGGCGCCCGTTCAGCGCTGCCAGGATTTCGGGGGCGGTGCGTCCGGCGGCGCGGATCAGGAAGACCCGGCCGAATTTTTCCTCGTACGCGCGGTTGCCGCGGGCCAGGGCGTCGGCCACCCCGGCGTCGGCAGGGTCCACGCCTGCCTGCTCGGACCGGGACATGGCGGCCTCGGTGGTCTGCGCGGCGGGGCGTTCGCCGATCCTCGGATGGTGTGCCATGGCGCCTTCGACCTCATCCGGAGTGAAGGGCGCCGCGGCGGCACGGGCTCCGTCGAAGAGCTCCTGGCGGGAGGCGAACGGGCGCGCAGCGGCGATCTGGTCCACCCAGCGCGGGACGTCGATGCAGGGACGCAGGACTGCGTTCGCAGCGTCCCTGTCCGCGGCATTGAATTCGGCAAGCTTCACGTTGTGATCCTCAGGCAGATGCTGGCATCCATGGTGACGGCTATGCGGAGGGCCGGATACTCTCCCGGCGATCGCCACCCCCATCCGGGAGGGCGAGTTCCGCATCATGGAACTGTTATTTCAGCATACGTAATAGTGAAGCCGAGCAGGTCCGCCGGTGTCAAGAGACTACAGCAGGGGGTGAGCTTGGCCGGATAGTATCGGCGTCGGGGGGACTTGACGCTGGGTCGGAGTCCCGCATGGGGTTAGGGGACGGATGAAAGGCACCAGCGCTCGGACGCTCCCGGAGCAGGACGGTGACCGGCAGGCCGCGCTCCAGGCGTACGGGCTGCTGGGCGACAGGGAAGTCAGCGCCCTCCCACCCGTCGGCGGCCCCTCCCACTATGGCACCGCCCGCACCGACGCTGCCCGCAGCGCCCTGGACAACCTCGTGGACCTGGCGGCCAAGCTGTGCCACGTGCCCTTCAGTGTGGTGAATGTGATTACCGCGGACCAGCAGCGCCAGATCGCGGCGTCGGGCGTCGAACCGGGCATCTGTTCCCGTGAAGACTCGATGTGCGCCCGCGTCTTCCTGACCCGGGAAACCACCGTCGTCAGCGACGCGTCCACGGACCCGCGCTTCGCGAACAATCCGTTTGTGACCGGCGAGATCGCGCGCGTCCGTTTTTACGCCTCGGTGCCGCTGGAAACCGCCTCGGGCTTCGTGTTGGGCTCGCTGTGCGTTTTCTCCGATGCACCCGCAAACCCCGGGCCGGAGCAGATCCACATGCTGGAGCTCCTCGCCCAGCAGACCGTGGAGCTGCTCGAACTCCAGCACAGGACGCTGCAGCTGAACGTGGCGCTGGATGAAGTGCGGCGGAGCAACGCCAAACTGGGCGAGTTCGCGGGCCGCGTCAGCCACGACCTGCGCATTCCGCTGACCACGATCCTCGGCTATGTGGAACTGAGCGAGGACGATCCGGACATGCCGCCGGAGCATCCGGCCGCCGAGTACGTCCAGCTCATCGGCGCCAGCGGGCGGCGCATGCTGGCCATGCTCGAGGATGTTCTGGACTATTCGAAGGTGGGCGGTGCCCTCCATCCGCAGCCCGTCTCTTTGCGCGGGGCCGCCGCGGACGTCGCGCGGGACCTTGGCATCCCGTTCGGAGCCGGAGCCACGCTGGACTCCGACGACGCGCAGCTGCACGCCGATCCGCTCCAGCTGCGCGCACTGCTGCAGAATCTGCTCGCCAACTCGCTGAACTACCGCAGCCCGGAACGTCCCCTGGAAATCCGGATCACGGCGGTCTCCAACTATCACGGGACCGCGGTCCTGGTTGCGGACAACGGCAAGGGAATCAGGCCGGAGGACAGGCAGCGCGTGCTGGAGCCGCTGGTCCGACTGCACCGGGACGGGGACGGCCCGGGATCCGGGCTTGGCCTGGCCACCTGCAGGCGGATCGCGCAGGCACACGGGGGTGACCTGACGCTGACGGAGAGCCTCGGCGGCGGAACCACCGTGGTGCTGACGTTCCCCGCCGCCCCGTGAGCGGCGCCGTGGGCCGCCGCGGCAGGGCCGCCGCAATGGTGCTGGTGCTCCTGCTCGTCCTGTTGCCGGCAGCCCTGTTGCCGGCAGGGGTGGCTGAGGCCAGTCCAGCGCCGGCGGGCACGGGGAACACTGCCGGCGCTGCGGAGGGGCCGCTTTTCGGCGCCGCCCTGGAATGGGGCAAGGACAGCGCCGCCGGTTTCGCGGAACGCCTGGGCGCCACGCCGGCCATCTTCGGCCACGACATCGCCTTCCCGCTGCAGGAATCCGAGACGGTCCACATCCGCGAATTCTTCCGGCAGAGCGACTCGCAAGGAGCCCATGCCCTGCTGACGGTCAAGCCCTCGCGGTCCCTGGACCAGGTGTCCGCGGGGGACGCAGCAGCTTTTGCCCGGACGGTGGCACAGCTCAGCACCGGATTCCGGGGCAAGTTGTACATCAGGTTCGCGCCGGACATGAACACCAGCTGGGTCCCCTGGGGCCAGCAGCCGGAGGCCTACAGGAACGCATTCCGGGCCGTGGCCACAGCCTTCAAAACCCAGGACGACGCGGGCACCGTCATGGTGTGGCAGCCCTTCCTGGGCCGCGACTACCCCTTCGCGCGGAACCGCAACGCCCCGGCCCCGGGGTCGGACGGTTTCACGCTGCTCGACACGAACGGCGACGGGCGCTGGGACCGCACCGACGACGCCTACGCCCCGTACTACCCCGGTGACGACGCCGTCGAGTGGTCCGGCCTGGACGCCTACCATGACGACACCGGCGGGGCCTCCGCCGTCAACACACTTCCGGCGGACGGCGAACTGGCCGGCATGCTGACCGGCAGCGATGGCCGCGGCGGCTACGGCGACTTCTATGCGGACTACGTGCAGGGCCGCAGCAAGCCGCTGATGCTGCAGACGGCCGCATTCTTCAGCTCCACCACGGGCGGCCCGGCAGAGCCGGAGATCAAGCTGGCATGGTGGAACCAGGTGCTCGATGTCGCCTCGTCCGCACGGTTCGGGAACATTGGCGCCGTGGTCTGGGACGAACGGACCAGCACCCGGGACACCGGGGTGGCAGCGATCGACTGGCGGCTGACGGGACAACCCGGCGTTGCCACGGCCGCCGGCGCGCGGCTGGCGGAATCGGCCGTGGTCACCGGGCCGGTGACGGCCAGCGGCGGGCTGGCCGCCGACGAATCAACGGGCGTAGGCAAGGTCCTGCGCGGAATCGGTGCGTGGACGACGGCGGGTGTCCTGGCCGCCGTCGTCGGCTTGCTTTGGCTGCTTCCGCGCTTTCTTCCCCGGGCGTCCGGCTGGGCCTACGGCGACCCCTCCTCGCGTGATTCCCGCGTGGACTTCCTGCGCGGCCTCGCCATCGTGTTTGTGGTGGTGAACCACGTGGGCATGACATCGCTCTTCCAGCTGGTCACGCAGGAAGCAGTGGGCTTTGTGTCCGGCGCGGAGCTCTTCGTGCTTTTTTCAGGACTGGTCCTGGGCATGGTGTTCGGTCCCCGGGTCAAGGACAACTTCGGTGACGTGGTGGACCACACCACCAAACGCGCCGGGAAGCTGTATGCCACCGCGCTCGTCGTGCTGGTCGGGGTATTCCTGATCTCGCTGGTGCCCGCCATCAACGCAGACACCCTGACGTCCTTCGTGGACCAGGGTACGGGGGCGGCCGGACGCGTAGGAGCCGGCCGCTCCTACGACCTGTACGCCGGAATGGATTCGCTGCTGCACTTCCCTGTGGCGCCGGAGGTCATTCCGGGCATCCTGCTGCTGCAGTTCGGCCCCTGGCAGTTCAACGTCATGGGCCTGTATGTGATCTTGCTCCTGGCCAGCCCGCTGGTCCTCTGGGCCCTGTCGCGCGGAAAGGTGGTGTGGGTGCTGGCCGCCACCACGGCCCTGTATGCGGCCGGGGCCATGTTCCGGATCCGGCTCCTGCCGTCCGAGTTCGAGGATTCCTTCCCGCTGCTGGTGTGGCAGGTGCTGTTCATTGTCGGCATGGTGGCGGGCTACCACCGGCGCCGGATCATCGCCTGGCTGGCCGCCCATTCGTGGGTGGTGGTGGCGTGCACCGTGCTGGCCGCGGGCCTCGCGTTCCTGGCCTGGGGCAATCCGTACCTGGCCAACAGCTTCGACGTCCGCGTGGCCATCCTGCCGGACACAGGCTACCGGGCACTCTACGATGCCTACTTCGGCCGGACCTACCTCGGCGTGGGCCGGCTGCTGAACGTCCTGGTGCTGGTGGTGGCCGCCTACGCGCTGCTGACGGCGTACTGGAAGCCGGTCCACCGGGCCCTGGGCTGGTTCCTGGTCCCGCTGGGCCGGGCCACGCTGTACGTCTTCATCATCCACGTGGCCCTGATCGCCGTCATCGCCAACATCCCGGCCCTGCAGGAGGGCCGGGTACTGTTCAACACCGCCGCCTACGCGGTGATCCTGGCGCTGCTCTGGATCATGGTCAGGACCCGTTTCCTGTTCCGCATCATCCCCACCTGACTAGCCGCGATTGTCAGGAGCCGGTGGAGTCCCTGGACAGGATCCAGGTGTTCGTCCCGTCCTGCCGGGTGAATGTCACGGTGGTGACCAGCGCGCGGATCAGAGCCAGCCCGCGTCCCGACTCGGCATCCTCGCCGGGCATGGCGGGGTCGGCGTCGTCGATGGCCGGGCTGGCGGCGCCGAAGGCGCTGACCTCGGCCCGCAGGCTCGACCTGCGGATGCAGATGTCCACGCCCAGTTCCACGGGATCCGACGATTCCGGTTCCGCATGCTGGACCACGTTGGCGGCGGCCTCGATCACTGCGGTGGCGAAGGTCATCCGGTCCATGTCGGGAACGAACGGGGCATCCTCCCAGAGGCCGTCCAGTTGGCCGTGCACAGCATCGACGGACTCTGGCGTCGCCACACTCCGGAATTTCCGGCGGGCCAGGACCTCAGTCATTGCCGAACGCCTCGTCAGCGGTGGCGTAGGACGTCAGCACGCGGTCCATGCTGGTCAGTTCAAGGACCATCTTCACCTGCGGCTGGACGGCGGCGATGCGGAGGTCGCCGCCTGCCTGCCGGGCCGCCTTCAGGCAGCCGATGAGGGCTCCGAGCCCCGAGGAATCCATGAAGGCGGTGTCCTCCAGGTTGACCACGATCCGGCTGGATCCGGAGGCAACAACGTCGGCCACGAACTCCCTGAGCTTGGGCGCGGACACCATGTTCAGGCGTCCGGCGGCCTTGATTTCGGCGTACGAATCCTTGACCTCGCAACTAAGATCCATCCGTCTTCCTCTCTTCGATCAAAACCCTTGTACAGCACCGCCCTGACCAGGATGCTCATGACCACGAGGTCGAACACCACCCAGGCCACGTTGACCAGCGTACCGATCGGTTCGGACATCCCGGCGGCAAGGCGCGCAATGCCCACCACCGAGGAAACTGCCAGCAGCACCGACACCACAATCTGCGGCCGGATCAGGCTCCAGCTGGGGCCGCCGGTCTGGCGGTCCTTGGGGGTGACGGCGAACCCCAGGGGACGCCCGAACCAGACGTTCCGGGCCGCCGTCGTACATGCCTTGATCCAGGTGGGAAACAGCGCAAGGCTGTACTGCTGCCCGCGCCAGGTGGGGATGCCGCGGCCGGCGATGGCAAACAGCAGCTGGTTGACCACCATGAACGGAATGAACCGGATGAAGAAGTCGGCGCTGAGGCTGGTGACCGGGAGTATCCCCAGCAGCAGGTAGACGATGGGGGCGGCAAAGTAGATCACCGCTGCGAAGCCGCTCAGGTAGGTCCACATGGTGGCGAAGTACATGAGCCGCTGGCCCAGCTTGAGGCCGCGCTGCACCAGCGGGTTTTCGCGGAGCATCACCTGGATGGTGCCCTGCGCCCAGCGCAGGCGCTGCGTCAGCATGGTGGCGAGGTCCTCCGGGGCGAGGCCGTAGGCGAGGACCTCGTGGTGGTAGACGCTCTCCCATCCCATGCCGTGGATGCGCATGGCGGTGGCCATGTCCTCGGTCACGGAAATGGTGGCCAGCGGCATGACGGGCTGGGCTTCGCCGGTGCGTTCCACGGAGAGTGCGTCCAGCACGGCCTGCACCGATTCGATGGCACCCAGCGGGGACCAGTCCCGGGCGGACATGCGCTGCACGGCGTCGTCGGCCACCACGGGGACGCCGGAGTCGCCCACGTGCGCCAGTTCCATGGCCGCGATTTCCTCAAGGTCTGCCTGCAGCGCGGACACATCGGCCTGGACGAGGGCCTGGACCGCCTGGTCCACCTTCCGGCGCACCCGGTAGGTAATCTCGCTCAGCGACTCGCCGTCGTCGAGCCTGCGGCGGGCTTCGGTGGTGGCAGCCTCCACCTCGTCCAGCATCTGCGCCACGAGCAGGTTGTCCGAATCGGCCGACTTTCGGGCCTTGCGGATGGCCGACTGGGACGCCGCCAGCGCGCGGCGGATACTCTTTTCCGTCTCCTTGACGTACCCCACCAGGCCCAGCTGCATGAGGGCCTCGCGGCGGAGGATGGCGTTGGATCCGCAGAAGAAGGCCGCGTTCCAGCCGTCCTTGCCCTGCTGGATGGGCCCGTAGAACAGCGGCGCCTGGCTGCCCAGGGGATCGGAGGCCGGGACGTTGCTGAAGTACTGTGGCGTCTGCACCAGCGCAACCTTGGGGTTGGTGAAGTAGCCCAGCGTCTTGTCGAGGATGTCCGGCTCGGGGATCTGGTCGGCATCGAGGATCAGCAGGAACTCGCCCTCGGTGACCATCAGGGCGTTGTTGAGGTTGCCGGCCTTCGCGTGCCGGGGCATGTTGTTCCAGTCCTCGCTGCGCGTGACGTACCCCAGCCCGTGGTCCTCGGCGAGGCGGCGCATCTCGGGGCGGGCGCCGTCGTCGAGGATCCAGGTGCTGTGCGGATGCCGGATGCGCTTGGCGGCGAGGGCCGTGGTCATCACGAGGTCCAGCGGCTCGTTGTACGTGGTGATGAAGACGTCCACGGTGGCGTCGGCGGGAGGCGGCGGCGCAGCCTTGCGGATTTTCAGGCGCCACACGGTGATCCCGAACAGCATGACGTCGATGAGGCTGTAGGTCTCCGCGGCCACGAGCGGCACCGCGATCCACCACGCCTCCCAGTTCAGCGAGGCCAGCCAGCGCCAGGCGATGTAGTTGATCCCCAGGAGCACCGTCAGGAGCACCACTAACCGCGTCCAGAAACGGGTCACTGCGCAGCCGTTCCGGCCCGCTCGCCCCAGTGCGGTGTCCCGGCCAGGCGCCGCACCACCACCGCGGTGACGTCGTCCTCCGCGGTCTCGGCCGGGGCCAGCCGGAGCAGGGCGGCGCAGGCAGCCTCTGCGGTGGGCTGCCCGTGCGTCGCCCGGCGGACGGCGTCGGTGAACTCCGCGACGGAGCCAAACACGTCAAGGACGCCGTCGCTGACGACGACGAGGGAGTCACCGGCGGCAAGCTCCAGGTCCGCTTCGGTCCAGCTGGCATCGCCCCACGCCCCGACGGGCGGGCCGGCGGACGGAAGCCGCTGCGCACCGCCGTCGGCCAGCAGGTGAAGCGCAAGGCCATGGCCGGCGTCGACGTAGCTGACTTTGCCGGAACCGGCGTCCAGCCGGGCGTGGAAGAGCGTGACGAAGGACCCGGAGATGTCCAGGTCCGACGCGATCGAGCGGCTGGCCAGGCTGAAGGCGTTGCCGAGGTCCGGCTCGTGGCGGACCGAGCGCATGACTGCCCGGGCGGTGGCGGCGATGAGGGCGGCGCCCATGCCCTTGCCCATGGCGTCGGCGAACGTCAGGTGCAGCCCGTCGGGAGTCTGGTACCAGTCATAGAAGTCGCCGCCCACGCTGCGTGAGGGGCGGAACACGCCTGCCACCTCGTAGCCGTCCAGCCGGACCTCCTCGCGGGGGAGCAGGCTTTGCTGGACCTCGGCGGCGCGGCGGAGGTCGTTCTGGGCGGCTTCGTCCGCTGCCGGGGTGCGGGAGCGGCGGAACAGCGCGTTGATCCGGGACTGGAACTCACGGGGGCTGAACGGCTTGTTGATGTAGTCATCCGCCCCGTTGTCCAGGCCGGTGAGCTTGTCCAGCTCATCCACCCTGGCGGTGAGCATGATGATAAACGCGTCCGAGAACTCACGCAGCCGTTTGCAGACCTCCAGCCCGTCCAGATCGGGAAGGTTCAGGTCCAGCGTGACCAGGTCCGCCTTCGTGTTCCGCACCGCCTCGATGCCCGGGAAACCGGCGCCGGCTTCGGTGACTTCGAAGCCCTGTTTGGCCAGTACCCGGACCAGAAGCCCCCGGATGTCCGGGTCATCCTCGATCACGACGGCGCGGCGCGGCTCAGGGGTTGAAGGCATGCCTCTATTAACTACTGTCTTTACATACTTGTCACGCCGGAGGCGCATCGTGTCCAGCCGGTTCGGGCTCCGTGAACCCGCGTGTCAACGCTCCCTCACTTTGCGTTGGGTTTCCCCCGGCGCTTCCTCACGTTTCGCCGGGTCGACCCGGACGCGTCCTCACCTTTCGCCGGGTCGGGGCTGACCCTCCCGCAATCGAGTGCGGAAGGGTTTGGGGAAAGGCGGCAGGATCTGAGGAAGGGTTGGCGGATGGAGGGGTGGTTTGGGGGCCCTCGAGGGTCCAAGAATTGTCAAAGCTTGGAGACGTAGGCTAATCAAACCGTGGCTATCCGTCGCGGCACCGTTCCGGCCGGAAGATAATCGGATATGCAGATCCTGGTGGTTGAAGACGACGAATCGGTGGCCGCCGGCGTGCTGGAGGGCCTGACCAGGGCCGGTTTCCAGGCCCGGCACGTCGCCGACGGGGCAGGGGCGCTCGCCGAGGTCCGTTCCTCCAGCCCTGATTTCGTGCTCCTCGACCTGGGGCTGCCGGACATGGACGGCACGGACGTCTGCCGGTCCATCCGCTCCCTGACCATGACACCGATCATCGTTGTCAGCGCGCGCGACGAGGAGATCGACCGTGTGCTAGCTCTGGAGCTGGGGGCGGACGATTACCTGGTGAAGCCGTTCGGCATGCGCGAGCTCATCGCGCGGATCCGGGCCGTGGCCCGCCGCACGGCAGACCCGCAGTCCGATAGCCCTCCGCCGGCCGACGGTACCCGCGTGATCGGCACGCTGAGCATCGACCAGCGCTCGCGCAGGGTGCTGGTGGACGGCACGGAAATCCACCTCACCGCCAAGGAGTTCGAGCTCCTCTACTACCTGGCCGAAGACCCGGGTGCCGTGTGCCAGCGCAGCGACATCCTGCGCGCGGTGTGGGACGGCACCTGGTACGGAACCACCAAGACCCTGGACGCGCACGTGGCGGCAATCCGGAAGAAGCTCGGCGACCCGCGCTGGATCGAGGCGGTGCGCGGCGTCGGATTCAGGCTGGACGTGCCCGGGTGAGGTGGCGGCTGATCGGCGCGTTCATGGCCATCACGCTCCTGGTGGTGCTGGTACAGGACATTCCGCTGGGCAGCTACCTCGTCCGGGTGGAACGCGACCGGCTGGCCACTTCCCTTGAACGCGACGCCTTCCTGCTCAGCGGGCGGGCACGGCAGCTGCTTGAGACAGGCGGTCCGGCGCCCGGGACCGTGGCCACGGCCGTCCGCGACTACGGCCGCGCCAGCGGGGCCCGCGTGGTGGTGGTGGACCGTGCCGGTACGGCCGTGGCAACGTCCGACGACGACCAGTCGGCTACCGGGGCCTCTTACCTTTCGCGCCCCGAAATTTCCGCCGCACTCGCCGGCCAGATCACCTCCGGCCAGCGCCACTCGGACACGCTGGGATTCGACCTGGTGTACGTCACGGTTCCGGTGCTCAGCGGCGAGAACATCACCGGCGCGGTGCGCCTGACCTACCCGGCTTCCGTGGTGGACGACCGCGTGTCCGGCCAGCTCCGGGTGATGTGGGCGGTAGCGGGCACCACCGTGCTGCTTGCCGGCCTGCTGGCCTACCTGATGGCCGGCGCCGTGACCAGGCGGATCCAACGGCTGCAGAAGGCCACGGAGCTGCTGGCGGAAGGCAATCTGGCCACCCGTACCGAGGAGGAGCAGGGCCCGCCGGAGCTGCGCACCCTGGCCCGGTCCTTCAACCAGATGGCGGACCGGCTGGAGCACCTGCTGCAGCAGCAGCGCGGATTTGCCAGCGACGCATCGCACCAGCTGCGCACCCCGCTGACAGGACTGCGGCTGCGGCTGGAGAACGCCGTGGATGCCGTTGGCAACGATCCCGCCGGCGCGCGCGTCATGGTGGCCGACTCGCTGGAGGAGACGTACCGGTTGCAGCGGATCATCGACGGCCTGCTCGTCCTGAGCCGGGCGGACAGCCGGCATGTGGACCGGGAAGAGGTGGATCTCAGCGAGATCGCCCGGAACCGCGTGGAGCAGTGGGAGGCGCTGGCCGAGGAAAGCGGGGTGCGGACGGTGCTGGACGCGGTTCCGGAGGCCAGGGTGATGGCCATGCCCGGCGCGGCGGAACAGATCATCGACAACCTTATCGACAACGCCCTGGCCGTGGCGCCGCCGGACTCGGAGATCCGCCTGGTGGTCCGGCCGGACGGTGCCTCGGGAGGATATGAGCTTCACGTGCTCGACGACGGTCCCGGGCTTTCCGAGGAGGACCGGCACCGCGCCTTCAACCGTTTTTGGCGCGGCCAGTCGACGTCCGAGGGCAGCGGCCTGGGCCTGGCCATTGTCCAGCAGCTCGCCGAGGCCAGCGGCGCGGCGGCAACCCTCGAAGCCAGGCCCGGCACCCCGGGCCTGGACGCCCGGGTCACATTCAAGGCCGCGCACTAGCGGCAGGGCGCCCCTGGCTGCCCCCCGCTCGTGGACGGCAGATGCACCATAGCGGGTTTCACCATAGTCTGGCCCAGTGGGTACAGGCACCGTGAAATCCGGCGAACAGGTTGACAGGCAAGCGCGCATTCTCGAGGCGGCGCTGGACCTGCTGTCACGCCACGGCATCTCGGGCGTGAACATGCGCGCCGTGGCCCGCGAAGCCGGGGTCGCACTCGGGCTCGTCAACTACTACTACGAGGACAAGTCGAGCCTGATCCGTGCAGCCCTGCACCGGATTGACGAACGCGACCTTGAGCTGGTGGCGCCGGACCCGGCATCGTCCCCGGACGAACAGCTTCAAAAGGCCCTCCGGCGCGTCGCGGACCCGGAACTGCTGACCACGCAGCACCTCTCCCTGCGCCTCCATCTTTGGGCGCTTGCGCAGGCCTCTGAGGATTTTGCGCTGATCAATGCCGCAGCATTCGACCGGTATCTGGATGGGCTCGCGGCCCTGATTGGGAATGCCAAACCCGGGCTTTCCGCCGCTGAATGCAAGGAGCGGGCGGCCGACATCGTCGTCGTGCAGAACGGGATGTGGCTCACGGCCCTCCTCGGCGTGGACGAGGCATCCATCCAGCGGAGCCTCGCCCGCACGGAGCAGATCGCCTTCGCCGCGTAGCGGTAACCGGCCCAGCTAAAACAACACCAAACGGGTCCTGGCAGAGCCGTACCCAAAATTTCTTGAACATCAGTTCAGTTTTAACCTTGAACACTTGTTCAATCTGCACTAATCTGCTTGTGTATGACCTACACCACACAAACGGGGTCCCGCGGAAATAACGGCGTTTCACCGGCGGCTTCCGGTTTGCGGCTCAGGGAAAACTCCACCCGCCGCAACTCACTGACCATCTCGTCAACCCCCACCGCCAGTTTCCGGACGAAGGACTATCCGCCCCCGGCAGGTGACCTGCACCAGGTAGAAGGAGATTTTGCATGACACGGACCAATTACGATTACGTCATCGTCGGCGGCGGAAGCGCGGGCTCAGTGCTCGCCAACCGCCTGAGCGACGGCGGCCAGAGCAGCGTCCTGGTCCTCGAGGCCGGACGGAGCGACTACCCCTGGGACCTTTTCATCCAGATGCCCGCCGCGCTGACCTTCCCCAGCGGCAACCCGTTCTATGACTGGCGCTACGAGTCCGATCCCGAGCCCCATATGGGCGGCCGGCGCGTGGCGCACGCCCGCGGCAAGGTCCTGGGCGGATCGAGCTCCATCAACGGGATGATCTTCCAGCGCGGAAACCCACTCGACTACGAGCGCTGGGGCGCCGACGCCGGCATGGAATCGTGGGACTTCGCGCACTGCCTCCCGTACTTTAACCGGATGGAAAACGCGCTGGCGGCGGACCCCGACGATGAACTGCGCGGTCATTCAGGCCCGCTGGTGCTGGAGCGCGGGCCCGCCACCAACCCGCTGTTCCAGGCCTTCTTTGCCGCCGCCCAGGAAGCCGGCTACCCGCTGACCGACGACGTCAACGGCTACCGCCAGGAGGGGTTCGCCGCGTTCGACCGGAACGTCCACAAGGGCCAGCGGCTCTCGGCCTCCCGCGCCTACCTGCGGCCGGAACTCGGCCGGAAAAACCTGACCGTCCTGACCCGCGCCCTCGTCACCAAGGTCAACTTCAAGGGCAACGTGGCCACCGGCGTCACCTACCGCCGCAACGGCAAGACCCACCAGGTGACCGCGGGTGAAGTGATCCTGGCCGGCGGCGCCATCAACACCCCCCAGCTGCTGCAGCTCTCCGGCGTGGGCAACGCAGCCCACCTGAACTCGCTGGGCATCAACTCCGTGGTCAACCTGCCCGGCGTCGGCGAAAACCTCCAGGACCACCTGGAGGTTTACATCCAGCACGCCTGCACCCAGCCGGTCTCCATGCAGCCCAACCTGGACCTGTGGCGCTACCCGCTGATCGGGCTGCAGTGGATGCTGGGACGGACGGGTCCGGCCGCCACCAACCACTTCGAGGGCGGCGGGTTCGTCCGCTCCAACGAGGACGTGGCCTACCCCAACCTGATGTTCCACTTCCTCCCGGTGGCCGTCCGTTACGACGGCCAGAAGGCGGACGCCAAGCACGGCTACCAGGTGCACATCGGCCCCATGTACTCCGACGCCCGCGGCAGCCTCAAAATCAAGTCCACCGATCCGACGGTGCACCCGTCCATGCTGTTCAACTACCTCTCCACTGACCAGGACCGCCGCGAGTGGGTCGAGGCGATCCACGTCGCCCGCGACATCCTCGGCCAGTCCGCCATGGGCCCCTTCAGCGGCGGCGAACTGTCGCCCGGCCGGGCCGTTCAGACAGACGCGGAGATCCTCGACTGGGTGGCCCGCGACGCCGAGACGGCACTGCACCCGTCCTGCACCGCGAAGATGGGCCCGGACTCCGATCCCATGGCCGTGGTGAACCCGCTGGACATGACGGTGCACGGCACCAGCGGCCTCCGCGTGGTGGACGCCTCGGCCATGCCGTACGTCACCAACGGCAACATCTACGCCCCGGTGATGATGCTGGCCGAAAAGGCCGCTGACCTGATCGCCGGCAAGGCGCCGCTCGCGCCCCAGCATGCCGAGTTCTACCGGCACGGTGTGAGCCCGCTGGAACGCGGCGGATCCACGCCGGCAGCAGCCGCCGCGGCAGCGAGGGGCTAAGGGCATGAGCGTGACAATCGATACCAAACTGGAGCTCGCCCGGGGCCTGTACGTCGACGGCGAATGGCAACAGCCGTCCGACGGCGGGACCACCGTGGTGCGCTGCCCGGCGGACGGGCGGGAGGTGGCTGTGGTCGCCAAGTCGACGGCGGAGGACGCGGAGCGGGCGATCGCCAGTGCACGGGCCGCGTTCGACGACGGCCCGTGGCGCCGGCTCACGGACATCGAGCGCGGTGCGGTCATGCTCCGCGTCGCGGACCTCCTGGAGCGGGACAAGGCCGCCTATGCGCGGGCCGAGGCGCTCGACACGGGCAAGCGGCTCGTGGAGGCGGAGTACGACATGGACGATATCGCCGCGTGCTTCCGGTACTACGGCAAGGTCGCCGGGCTCGACGCCGGCCGGGTCATCGACACGGGCCGGGCGGATGCCATCAGCCGGGTGGTGTACGAACCGCTCGGGGTCTGCGCGCTCATTGCGCCGTGGAACTATCCGCTCCTCCAGGCAGCGTGGAAGGTTGCTCCGGCACTCGTCGCGGGGAACTCGTTCGTGCTCAAGCCCAGCGAGCTCACGCCGTCGACCTCGATCCTGCTCATGGAGACCCTCGCGGAGGCCGGCGTTCCCGCCGGCGTTGCGAACCTCGTCACCGGAAGCGGGTCGAAGGTGGGCGGACCGCTCAGCTCCGATCCGCGCGTCGACCTTGTTTCCCTGACCGGGAGCCTGTCCACGGGGCAGACCATCATGGCCGCCGCCGCGGACACTGTGAAGCGCGTGGCCTTTGAACTTGGCGGTAAGAACCCCAACGTCGTCTTCGCGGACGCGGACTGGGAAGCCGCCGTCGACAACGCCCTGACCGCGGTGTTCCTGCACTCCGGCCAGGTCTGCTCTGCAGGGGCGCGGCTCGTCGTCGAGGAAACGGTTGCCGAGCGCTTTGTGGCCGAGGTGGTCCGGCGGGCGAAGAAGATCCGGATGGGCGGACCGTTCGATCCCGACGCCGAGACCGGGCCGCTCATCTCCGCCAGGCACCGCGACCAGGTCCACGCCTACGTCCAGGCCGGGATCGCGGAAGGCGCAGAGCTGTTGTGCGGTGGCTACATCCCCGATGACGGCCCGCTCGCCGGCGGCTTCTTCTACCCGCCCACCGTGCTTGGCAGCTGCCGCCCGGGCATGAGCGTGCTGCGGGAGGAATCGTTCGGGCCGGTGCTCACTGTCGAGACGTTCCGGACCGAAGCCGAGGCCATCGCGATCGCGAACGACACCGAGTACGGCCTGGCCGGCGCGGTGTGGACGTCGGACGCGTCGAAGGCGCAGCGCGTCGCGGGCGCCCTCCGGCACGGAACGGTGTGGATCAACGACTACCACCCGTACGTCCCCCAGGCGGAGTGGGGCGGATTCGGCAAATCGGGGATCGGCCGTGAGCTCGGCCAGGCAGGCCTGGCTGAGTACCGCGAAGCCAAGCACATCTGGCAGAACATCGCCCCCGCCCCGAGCGGATGGTTTGGCTCAGCTCCCGGGGAAACTCCCGGAGTGACGGGAGCGGTCGCGGCCGGCTAGGCATCAACTTTGGGGGAGACGGCCGGGCGCTGCAGCGCAGGGCCCGGCCGTCGATACACCTGCGTGATTCCAACTGCATTCGGTTTCACGTGCGTGTAGTGTTACCCGCGTCCAAAGGCGGCCGCGGGTCATCACCATCGTGCTTTTCTGACTTAGGAGTTCAGATGTTGGAACCCAGCAAGAGTACTGATTCAAGCGGCATGGACGAGTTCGGCTATGCCCAGACCCTGGACCGGAGCATCGGCAAGTTCGCCAGCTTCGCCGCAGGCGTCAGCTACATCTCCATCCTCACCGGCGTTTTTCAACTGTTCTACTTTGGTTTCTCCATGGCCGGCCCCGCATACGCGTGGTCCTGGCCCATCGTTTTCGTCGGCCAGCTGATGGTGGCACTGTGCTTTGCCGAACTGGCAGGCCGCTACCCCGTGGCCGGCTCGGTCTACAACTGGGCCAAGCGGCTCGCCTCCGGAACCTCGGCCTGGCTCGCAGGCTGGCTGCTGCTGCTGTCCTCCATCATGGCGCTGGGGTCCGTGGCGCTGGCCCTGCAGATCACCCTGCCGCAGCTCTGGTCCGGCTTCCAGTTTGTCGGTGACGGCACCGGCCCCTACGACTTCGCCATGAACGGCGTGGTGCTGGCCACCATCATGATCACCATCTCCACGCTCATCAACGCGTTCGGCGTGAAGCTCATGACCCGGATCAACAGCATCGGCGTCTTCGTGGAGCTGGTCGCGGCCGTGCTGCTGATCCTGGCGCTGGGCTGGCATGTGGTGCGCGGCCCCGAGGTCTTCTTCGACACCGCCGGTTTCGGCGAAGGCCACGACCTCGGCTTCTTCGGCGTGTTCCTCATCGGCGCCATGGCCTCCGGCTACGTCATGTACGGCTTCGACACCGCCAGCTCCCTTGGCGAGGAAACGAAGGACCCGAAGCGCACCGCCCCCAAGGCCATCCTGCGCGCCGTCACGGCCTCGTTCCTGCTGGGCGGGCTGATCCTGCTCTTCGGCATCCTGGCCGCGCCGGACCTCACCGACCCCAAGATCGGGGCTGCCGACGGCGGCCTGCAGCACATCGTGCTCTCCGTCCTGGGCGGGCCTTTCGGCAAGGCGTTCCTGGCATGCATCGTGGTGGCCGTGGTGGTCTGCACCCTGGCTGTCCACGCCGCCGCCATCCGCATGATGTTCGCCATGGCCCGGGACAACAACCTGCCGTTCAGCCGGCAGCTCAGCAAAGTGGACCCGGCCCGCAAGACCCCCACCGTCGCGGCCATCGTGATCGGCATCCTGGCTGTCATCCCGCTGCTGGTCAACGTCATGCAGCCCGCGATTTTCACGATCCTGTCCAGCATCAGCATCGTCCTGATCTACCTGTCCTACCTGCTGGTCACCGTTCCCATGCTGCGCAAGCGGCTGGTGAAGAAGTGGCCGGTCTTCGGCGACCGTTCCGAACCCGGTTTCAGCATGGGCAAGTGGGGACTGCCCGTGAACATCCTGGCGGTCCTGTGGGGCGGCGCCATGACGGTGAACCTGATCTGGCCGCGGCCCGAAATCTACAACTCGGTACCGCCGTTTGAGTGGTACCTGCAGTGGGGCGGGGTCCTCTTCGTCGCTGCCGTCGCCGGCGGCGGGGCGCTGCTCTACCGCCTGAAGATCAGGCACCAGACGGGCGTCCTCGCCGAGCACGCCGCAGTGCACGCTGCCCCGCTTCCGGCGCCTGCGCAGGAGTTGCCCGCCCGCGTCGACACCGGCAGCACGGCGGGCGGAATGTCCGGTCCGCGGGACGGGGATTTGGAACCACAGCAAGTCGGTTAGATTTGGCTGAGGTGCCGCAGCCAAAGGGCCCCCGGGCTCAGGAAAGGAATGTGACCTCATGGTTCATAAAGTGAAGGCAGTTGTTGTCAGGGCGAAGGATGCTCCGGTGTCGGTGGAGACGATTCTGGTGCCGGATCCGGGTCCCGGCGAGGCTTTGGTTGATGTTCTGACGTGCGGGGTGTGCCATACGGACCTGCATTACAAGCTGGGCGGGATTGGGGATGAGTTCCCGTATCTGCTGGGCCATGAGGCCACGGGTGTGGTTGCTGCGGTGGGCGAGGGTGTCACCGAGGTTGCCCCCGGCGACCGGGTGATCCTGAACTGGCGTGCGGTGTGCGGGCAGTGCCGGGCGTGTGCGAAGGGCCAGCCGCAGTACTGTTTCAACACGGCCAACGCAACGCAGAAGATGACCCTGGAGGACGGCACCGAGCTGTCCCCCGCTCTGGGCATCGGAGCGTTCGCGGAGAAGACCCTGGTGGCTGCGGGCCAGTGCACCAGGGTTGACGAGGACGCGGACCCGGCCGCCGTCGGTTTGCTGGGCTGTGGTGTGATGGCCGGGATCGGGGCGGCGATCAACACCGGTGAGGTCAAGCGCGGCGAGTCGGTGGCCGTGATCGGCTGCGGCGGCGTGGGCATCGCCGCGATCGCAGGCGCCAAGCTGGCGGGGGCGACGACGATCATCGCCGTCGACATTGACGACAACAAGATCGAGATGGCCAAGTCCCTCGGTGCGACGCACGGGGTGAACTCCCGCGCCGGTGATCCGGTCGAGGCGATCCGGGCACTGACCGGCGGGAACGGCGCCGACGTCGTGATCGAGGCCGTCGGGCGTCCCGAGACGTACAAGCAGGCGTTCTACGCCCGCGACCTCGCCGGCCGTGTAGTCCTGGTGGGTGTCCCGACGCCGGAGATGCAGCTGGAGCTCCCGCTGCTGGATGTGTTTGGCCGGGGCGGGTCGCTGAAGTCCTCCTGGTACGGGGACTGCCTGCCGTCCCGGGACTTCCCGATGCTCGTCTCCCACTACAAGCAGGGAAACCTGGACCTGGACGCGTTCGTGTCCGAACGGATCACCATCGACCAGGTCGAGGAAGCCTTCGACAAAATGCACGAGGGCAAGGTCCTCCGCTCCGTCGTCGAAATCCAGCCCGCCACCACAACCCAGCCCGCCACAACCCAGGGAGCTTCGGCATGAGTGTCACGGTCGAGAATCTGGTCACCTCGGGCACGTTCTCCCTGGACGGGGGGACCTGGGATGTGGACAACAACGTCTGGATCGTCGGCAATGACACCGAGTGCGTGATCATCGATTCCCCGCACGACGCCGCCGCGATCATCAACCAGGTCCGCGGCCGGAAGGTCCTGGGCATCCTGCTCACGCACGCGCACAACGACCACATCGGCGCCGCCCGCGAACTCGCCGACGCCGTCGGCGCCCCCATCTGGCTGAACCCGGAGGACCAGGTCCTCTGGGAACAGGTCTACCCCGGCACCACCCCCGACCACCAGATCACGGACGGGGACGAGTTCCAGGTCGCCGGGGCGGTGCTGAAGGCGATCCACACCCCCGGCCACTCACCCGGCTCCACCTGCTTCCACCTCGAAACCGAGAACACCGTGTTCACCGGGGACACCCTGTTCAACGGCGGACCCGGCGCGACCGGCCGCTCCTACAGCGACTACCCCACCATCCTGGCCTCCATCCGCGAACGCCTCCTCACCCTCCCCGCGGACACCATCGTCAGGACCGGCCACGGGGACAACACCACCATCGCCGCCGAACGCGAAACCCTCGCCAAAGCAGCCCAGTAAGAAGAAAGACAGGATCTCCACGCCTAAGGCGCGCCAGGAATGCCTGGCGCGCCTTCGTGGCGATCAAAACAGGCACGAAAGCAGCCGGTTAGGAAGTTGGAACAATGAAGTTCGGAAAGCAGCCCGCCCCCGTCGCGGACATCAACGAGGACGAGCTGGAAGTCCACAAGCCGAAGACCGAAGCCGCCGGCGTCAAGGCCGTGATGGTGGCGCTGGAACGCGCCGTGGCGCAGGCCGGTGTGACCCGCACGGCGCAGTCGCTGCTGCGGCTCAACCAGCGCGGCGGCTTTGACTGCCCGGGCTGTGCCTGGCCGGAGTCGGACAAGAAACGCAAGGCCGCCGAGTTCTGCGAGAACGGCGCCAAGGCCGTGGCCGAGGAAAACACGCTGCGCACCGTGGGGGCCGAGTTCTGGGCCAAGCACTCCATCGCGGAGCTGTCGGAAAAGACCGAGTACTGGCTGGGCAACCAGGGCCGGCTCAGCGAACCGGTGGTCATCCGGGAAGGGGAAACGCACTACTCGCCGATCTCCTGGGCGGACGCGTTCGAGCTGATCGGGGAGCACATCCGGGCCAGCACTCCTGACCGCTGCGTCTTTTACACCTCGGGCCGCACGGCCAACGAGACGGCGTTCATGTACCAGCTGTTTGCCCGCTCCCTGGGCACCAACAACCTGCCGGACTGCTCCAACATGTGCCACGAGTCCTCCGGGTCGGCGCTGAACCCGACCATCGGCATCGGCAAGGGCACGGTATCGCTGGATGACATCCACGATTCCGAGCTGATCTTCGTCGTGGGGCAGAACCCCGGCACCAACCATCCCCGCATGCTGTCCGCGCTGAAGGAGTGCAAGGACAAGGGCGGCAAGGTGGTGGCGGTGAACCCGCTGCCGGAGGCCGGCCTGTTCAACTTCCGTGATCCGCAGACCCTTTCCGGCGTGGTGGGCGGCGGCACGCCGCTGGCCGACGAATACCTGCAGATCAAGGTGGGCGGCGACCTCGCACTGTTCCAGGCCCTCGGCCACCTGCTGCTGCAGGCCGAGGAGCAAAACCCGGGGACCGTCGTCGACCGTTCCTTCATTGAGGCGCAGACCGACGGCTTCGACGCGTACCGGGAAGCCCGCCAGGACCTGGACTGGGAAGAGACGGAGCGCGCCACCGGCCTGGGCCGGAAGCAGATCGAGGACGTGGCCGCCATGTTGGTGGCGTCCAAGGCCAGCATCTTCTGCTGGGCGCTCGGCGTTACCCAACAGCCGCACTCGGTGGACACCATCAAGGAAATGGTCAACGTCCTGCTGCTGCAGGGGAACTTCGGCAAGCCCGGCGCCGGTGCGTGCCCGGTCCGCGGACATTCCAATGTCCAGGGCGACCGGACCATGGGGATCTGGGAGAAGCCGAAGGAATGGCTGCTGGAGGCCCTCGACAAGGAGTTCAGCATCCAGTCGCCGCGGCACCACGGCCATGACGCGGTGGAGTCCATGGATGCCTTCGAACGCGACGAGGTGGACGTCTTCGTGTCCATGGGCGGGAACTTCTCGCTGGCGTGCTCGGACACGGAGACCCTGGAAGCCGGGATGCAGCGGATCGGCCTCACCGTGCACATCTCCACCAAGCCCAACCGCTCGCACATCGTGCACGGCCGCACTTCGCTGATCCTGCCCACGCTGGGGCGGACGGACAAGGACGACAAGCACCCCAAGGGCGCCCAGTTCCTGTCCGTGGAGGACTCCATGTCAGTGGTCCACTCCACCCAGGGCAGGCTGCAGCCGGTGTCCGAGCACCTGCTCGCCGAGCCGGTCATCGTGGCACGGATGGCCGAGGCCACGTTCGGCCCCGGGCACCCGGTGGACTGGAAGTCCATGGCCGAGGACTACGACGTGGTCCGCGACCACATTGCCCGGGTCCTGCCCGGGTTCGAGGACTTCAACGCCAGGGTCCGGACCAGGAACGGCTTCGTGCTGCCCAACCCGCCGCGCGATACCCGGTCCTTCGCGACGGACATCGGCCGCGGCCGCTTCACGGTCAGCCCGCTGGAGTACCTCACGCCGCCGGCCGGCCACCTGGTGCTGCAGACCATCCGCAGCCACGACCAGTACAACACCACGTTCTACGGCCTGGACGACCGCTACCGCGGGATCTCAGACGGCCGCCGCGTGATCCTGGTGCACCCGGAGGACCTCGCCGAGCAGGGCTTCCGGGACCGCGACCTCGTGGACGTGGTGAGCACCTTCCAGGGGACAGACCGGCGGGCCGAGAAGTTCCGCCTGGTGGCCTACCCGACGGCCAAGGGCTGCGCCGCGGCGTACTTTCCCGAGGCCAACGCCCTGGTCCACAAGGAAAACGTGGCCCGGGTTTCCAACACCCCCGGCTTCAAGGCCATGTTCGTCCGCTTCGAACCGCACGACGGCGGGACCGCGGCTGCCGCTGCCGGTGCGGACGCCGGGCTGGAGACGGCGTCGGCTAGCTGATTTCCGTACAGAACGGGCCCGCTTCCTTTCGGAAACGGGCCCGTTCTGTCCTGACACTAAAGTGTCAGGTTGGGATCTAAGAGCTTCTTGAGTTGGTGTCAGGGAAAGGGGAATCGGACCCTATTCTGACGTCGTTTTGCGCCGACGCCTGACGTCAGGTTGGGGTGTGGTTAGATCTGACATCGTTGCAAAGCCAGTGTTTCCGGCGGATGCAGTTATTGCATCCGCCGGAAACTCTTAGAACTGGTTTGGCAGTTCGCCCTAGTCCGCGGCGGGCGGCAGAACGATGTCGAAGCGGGTCCTGGCCCATGTGCGATCCCCGAGGTCGCGCCCGTCGGGATTAGGGGTTCCGGCGTCCTGCTGGACGAAGTCCTTGATGAGGGACTCCTTGACACCAAATACGGTGTCGTATTTCAGTAGTTCGTCCCCGCGGACGAAGATGTGGGTGACCAGTGTCCTTAGTCCGGGTTTGGTGACCATGAAGTGCAGGTGGGAAGCGCGCATGGGCGAGCGTCCTACGGCTTCCAGCATTTTTCCGACTGGGCCGTCATGCGGAATGGGGTAGGGGGTGGGGGTCAGACCCCAGAAGCGGTAGTTTCCGTCTTTGTCGCTGTAGAGGTGGGCGCGACCGGAGACGCGCTCGTCGTCGTATTGCACGTCGTAGAAGCCGTCTTCGTCTGCTTCCCATACTTCGATTCGCGCGTTGGGGACTGGGTTTCCGTCCGTGTCCTTGACGCTTCCTTCGATCCAGCAGGGTTCCCCTGGTGCGGCTCCGGCGATGTCTCCGCCGTTTTCGATTCGCGGGGCGTCGTCTACGAAGAAGGGGCCGAAAACGGTGGCTTCGGTTGCGTCGCCGTAGGCTTCGTTGTTGACGTTGATGGTCTGCATTGAGGCGCCGAAGACGTCGGAGAGCAGGATGAATTCCTGTCGGCGATCGTCGGTGATGTGGCCGACGGCGGTGAGGAACTCGATGGCTTTGTTCCATTCGGCTTCGGTGAGCCGGACGTCGCGGATGAAGTTGTGCAGGTGGGTTACGAGTGACTGCATCAGTTGCTTCAGCCGCGGGTCCTGGCAGTCATCGAAGGAGCGCAGCACGTTGCGAACCAGTTGTTCCTCAACGTTTTGTTGTGCCTCAGACACGTGCTGGCTGCCGGGAACGTTCTCGGTTTCGGGGACGCGGGTCTGCTGGGTCATTGTCGTTTCCTCGCTGTTGTTTGTGATGTTGAGAATGCGCGCAGGGACTCAGAGTTGCGATGCCTCGTCGAGCAGCTGCAGATCCTTGGTGGTCAACTGGATCTGCATTGATTCAACGAGGGGCGAGAGTTGGTCGGTTGTGCGGGCGCTGGCGATGGGGGCCGCGACACCGTTCTGCGCTGCGAGCCATGCCAGTGCGATGGAGGCGGGCTGGGTGGAGTGCTGATCGGCGACGCTTTTGACCGCGTCGATGACTTTCCGGCCGTGGGCGTTGATGTACTTTGCCGCGTCTGGGGCGCGGGGGCTTTCGATTTCCTCGCCGTCGTCGTATTTTCCAGTCAGGAAGCCGTGGGCGAGGGAGTAGTAGGGCACGACGGCGAGGCCGTGGGTGCGGGCCAGGGGGAGGATATCGGCTTCAATTCCTCGTTCGACGAGGTTGTATTGGGGCTCTATGACGACGGGCGCGTGAAAGCTTTCGCGGGCGGTGATGTTGAGCCATTCTTTGATTCGTTCCGCTGTGTAGTTCGAGATGCCGATTGAGCGGATTTTTCCTTGGTCGACGAGTTCGGACAGTGTCGCGATGCTCTCGATGAGGGGAGTTGTGGGGTCGTCGAAGTGTGCGTAGTAGATGTCTACGGCGTCGATGTCTAGGCGGGTCAGCGAGGCGTCGATGGCAGCCCGGATCGTTTGGGGGGCCATGCCGGCGAATTGCGGGTGGTGACTTACCTTGGTAGCGATGACGAGGTCGTCGCGGTCGGATCTTCCCGCCAGCCATTTGCCGATGATCGTTTCCGACTCTCCGCCTGTGTTTCCCTCGGCCCAGAACGAGTATGAGTCGGCGGTGTCCAGGAAGTTGCCGCCACCTTGGACGTAGGCGTCGAGGACCCGGTGCGACGTCTCGGTATCAGCGGTCCAGCCAAAGACGTTCGTGCCGAGTGCTAGCGGGGATACGGTGATTCCTGGGGCGATGGTCCGCTTGGTGACCACGGTCTGCCTCCTAGTTGGTTTTGTAAATGTGTGGGACGGGTGGAAGTAGGACCCTCCTGTGGGTGTACCCGTGAGGGAGGGTCCTACTCCGCCTGGCTCCGCGAGGCCCACGCCCTGAACTGATGGCGGAGCGTGGACCTTTGGGGCTAGACGGTGGGGTTGGCGCTCGGTGGCTTGCCGGCCCATGCCGCGTGCAGGATGCCGCGGACGTCGTCGTAGGTGATGGGGCGGGGGTTGCCGTAGGAGCGGCTGGTGGCTTCTTCGGCGATGCGGTCGATGTCTTCTTCCTTCATGCCCAGCTCGGCCAGGGACCGGGGGGCATTCAGTTCGCCGGCGATCTGCCACAGCCTCTCGGCGGGATCTGCAGCGCCGCCGAGTGCCCGTGACAGGGCAGCCGTCGCTTCGGGCGCGGCGGGCTGATTGAAAGCCAGGGCATGGGGCAGGACAACGGTGTGGGTTTGGGCGTGCGGCAGGTTGAGGGTTCCGCCGAGTGCGTGGCAGAGCTTGTGGTGCAGCGACATGGTGGTGGCGCCGAGGCAGGCGCCACACAGCCAGGATCCGTAGAGGGCGTTGCTGCGGGCTTCGGGGTCGGAGCTGTCGGCCACGATGGCGGGCAGCGCTGCGGCGAGGGCCCTGACGCCTTCTTCGGCCATCAGCGAGATGATCGGTGTAGCGTCCGGGGCGTAGAGGGCTTCCACGGCGTGGGCGATGGCGTTGATGCCGCTGGTCACCGACATGGCGGCCGGCAAGGTCGCGGTGAGTTCGGGGTCGTAGACGACGCTGCGGGGCAGCACCCGGGGGTCCTTGCCGGTTTCCTTGCGTCCGTCGGTCGTCAGTCCCCATACGGGGGTCATTTCTGATCCGGCGTACGTGGTGGGTACGGCAACGATCGGCAGCCCGTGCTTGAGGGCGATTGCTTTGCCGAGTCCGATTGCTGAACCGCCGCCGACGGCGACGCAGCCGTCGGCACCGACCCTGGAGGCCTCGTCGCTGGCCCGCTGTGCAACTTCGTTGGGCACGTGCATGACGGCTTCCGGGAGGACGCCAACGCAGCGCTCACCCAGGGCCTCGGCTACCCGGTTGCCGGTTTCTTCCTGTTCGGGCGAGCAGAGGACCAGGACGCGCTTGAGTCCGATCTGGTCGAGTTCTTCGGGAAGGGCGGTGAGGGAGTTGACGCCGAAGCGCACCCGCATGGGGAGGGCTTCGTATACAAACTGGTGGGTCATCAGAGGGGCTCCTTTTTGAAGGGGTGGTGTCCGCGTAATGGTTCATTTCACGCGGGGCTTCTTTGTGCGGGAGGCGGTTAGCGGGAACCGGCGCGGCGTTTGTTGTAGATGTCGAAGGCGACGGCCAGCATCAGGACGAGGCCCTTGACGACTGATTGCACTGACTGGTCGATGCCCATCAGCTGCATGCCGTTGCTCATGACGGCCATGATGAGGCCGCCGGCCATGGCTCCCACGACTTTTCCGACGCCGCCGGTGACGGCCGCGCCGCCGATGAAGGCCGCGGCGATCGCGTCGAGTTCGAACATGTTGCCGGCGCCGGGCTGGGCTCCGTTTGAGCGGGAGGAGAAGACGATGCCGGCCACTGCGGAGAGGAAGCCCATGTTGACGAAGATCCAGAAGTTGACGGTGCGGACCTTGACGCCTGACAGGGCGGCTGCGACGACGTTGCCGCCGATGGCGTAGACCTGGCGGCCGAAGACGCTGCGCTGCATGAGGACGCTGTAGACCATGATGAGGATGGCAAGCATGATCAGGACAAGCGGCATACCGCGGGCGATGGCGAGCTGCCAGGCGAAGACCATGACGGCGATGGCGATGACGAGGATTTTGGCGATGAACAGCGGGAATGACGGGACAAGCTGGTTGTAGCTGATCAGGGTCTTGCGGGTCCGGTACTGGTTGAAGGCGTAGCCGATCACGGCGATGGCGAAGATGAGGAGCGTGAAGACGTCGTATCCTGCGCCTCCCAGGAGGCCGTTGAGGAAGCCCGATGCGATCTGGCCGTAGTCGGCCGGGAAGGGGGAGAGGGAGACGTTGTTGAGTACGACCAGGGTCAGGCCACGGAAGAGGAGCATGCCGGCGAGGGTGACGATGAACGCCGGAATCCCGACGTAGGCGACCCAGTAGCCGTGCCAGGCTCCAATGGCCAGGCCGGTGGCGAGGGCGGCGACGACGCCGACCCACCATGGTTGGCCGAGTTGGATCACGACGACCGCCGAAACGGCACCAGTCAGAGCGACGACGGAACCCACAGACAGGTCTATGTGCCCTGCAATGATCACGATGACCATGCCGATGGCCAGGATCAGGATGTAGGAGTACTGCAGGACGATGTTGGTGATGTTTCCGGGACCGAGTGAGGCGCCGCCGGTGAGTCCGGCGAACAGGGCCACGATCGCCACCAGGGCGACGTAGATGCCGCTGGTACGCAGGTTGCGGGTGAACAGCTCGCGGATTTCGCTGGTTCCGGTATTGACGACCGCTGCTGCGGCCGGCGTATCTTTCCTTTGGGATCCCCGGGGGGCTGTCACGGTCATGCTGTGAGTTCCTTCTCTTTGGTCATGAGTGTCATGAGGCGTTCCTCGGATGCTTCAGCCTTGGGCAGCTGCCCGGTGATCCGGCCTGCAGAAAGCGCGTAGATGCGGTCGCAGGTGCCGAGCAGTTCGAGCAGGTCAGAGGAGATGACCACAACTGCCTTTCCGGCGTCCACGAAGCTGTTAATGAGGGTGTAGATTTCGTATTTTGCGCCGACATCAATGCCGCGGGTGGGTTCGTCCAGGATCAGTACCTCGGGGTCCGTGAGCAGCCACTTCGAGAGCACGACTTTCTGCTGGTTCCCGCCGGAGAGTTTGCCGACGATCGACTTCACGTTCGGGGCCTTTATGTTCATCGATTTCATCGCGAACTCGGCCGCCCGTGCCTCTTCGTGGTGGTTCACGAAGCCCCAGCTCGCCAGTTTGCCCAGCGCGGCGGCTGAGATGTTCCGGGCGATGTCATCAATGAGGTTGAGGCCAAAGGCTTTGCGGTCCTCGGTGGCGTAGGCGATCCGTGCTTCGATGGCTGCGGCGACGGATCGGGTGTGGATCTCCTTGCCGTGCATGAAAATTTTGCCTGAGACGTACTTGCCGTAGGAGCGGCCGAACAGGCTCATCATCAATTCGGTGCGTCCGGCGCCCATGAGTCCGGCGACGCCGATGACTTCACCGGCCCGGGCTTCAAAGCTCGCACCATCGACGACCAGGCGGTCCTGGGTGGGGTGTTTGACCGTCCAGTCCTCCACCCGGAGAACGACCTCGCCCGGGTTAGAATCACGGTCGGGGTAGAACGCTTCGAGGTCCCTGCCGACCATCCCGCGGATAATGCGGTCGACGTTCACGTCCGGATCTGCCATGTCCAGGGTTTCCACGGTCTTCCCGTCCCGGACGACGGTGGTGTGATCGGCAATCGCTTCGATCTCATTGAGTTTGTGGGAAATGATGATCGAGGTGATGCCGCGGTCACGAAGGGCCCGGACCAGGTCGAGCAGGTGGGCGGAGTCGTTGTCGTTGAGCGCGGCGGTCGGCTCGTCGAGTATGAGCAGCTGCACTTCCTTGGATAGGGCTTTGGCGATTTCGACCAACTGCTGCTTGCCCACGCCGAGGTGCCCCACCGGGGTGGTGGGCTCTTCCCGCAGACCGACGGAGGCGAGGAGTTCGGCGGCCTCGGCGTTCGTCTTGTGCCAGTCGATCAGACCTGATGCTCCGCGGCGTTCGTTGCCCAGGAAGATGTTCTCGGCGATCGACAGGTGCGGCACGAGGGCCAGTTCCTGGTGGATGATCACGATGCCGGCGTGCTCGGAATCCCGGATGCCGGAGAAAGAACACGTCTGCCCCTTGAACAGGATGTCACCGCCGTAGCTTCCGGCGGGGTAGACGCCGGAGAGGATTTTCATGAGGGTGGACTTCCCTGCGCCGTTCTCGCCGCAGATGGCGTGGACCTCTCCGCGTTCCACGGCCAGCGAAACGCCGGACAGCGCTTTCACGCCGGGGAAGGTCTTGGTGATGGATTGCATTTCCAGGATGTGGTCGGCCATTGGCCCGCCGTCCTATCGGTCTTGTAGGGGAGAAGGGTGGGAGGGGCACTGTGTGCCCCTCCCGGGGGCGCCTACTTAAGGCGGCCGGCTGCGACCTCTTCAGAGGTGTAGTACCCGGAATCGATTAGCGCGGGCTTGATGTTGTCCTTGTAGATCGGCTGGATCGGTACCAGGAACGATGGGACGATCTTCGACCCGTTGTCATAGGACTTGGTGTCATTGACTTCCGGGTCCTTTCCGGCCAGCAGGTCCTGAGCGGCCTTTACAGCCTGGGCCGCCAAGGCGCGGGTGTCCTTGAACACGGTGGAGAACTGCACACCGTCATTGACGAACTTCACGGAGGCAACTTCGGCGTCCTGACCGGTCGTGACAGGCATCGGCTTGGGCTTTGAGGACAGGGTGGGCCCGTAGCCGGCGTTTTTCAGCGAGGTGATAACGCCGCGGGCGACGCTGTCGTTGGGTGTGAGGACACCGTCGAGCTTGGCTGCTCCGCCGCTGTAGCTGGCAGTCAGCAGGTTATCCATGCGCTCCTGCGCCTTCTGCTGGGACCAGTTCTCCGTCGCTACCTGGGAAAGCTTGTTCTGCCCCGACTTCACCACGAGGGTGCCGTTGTCGATGTACTTCTGCAGAACCGACATGCCGCCGTTGAAGACGAACGTTGCGTTGTTGTCATCAAGGGAGCCGCCGAACAGTTCGATCTGGAAGGGGCCCTTGGCGGACCCCTCGGAGCCGTCCTTGTTCAGGACACCCAGCCCGATCAGCAGTGATGTGGCCTGCTGCGCTCCGACCTTGAAGTTGTCGAAGGTGACGTAGACGTCAACGTCGGCACTGTTCCTGACGAACCGGTCGTAGGAGACGATGGGGATGTTGAAACCTGCCGCCTGCTGCAGCTGCGGTGCCAACGCCGTTCCGTCCAGCGGAGCCAAGATCAGCAGGTCTGCTCCCTTGGTCAGCATCTGGTCTACCTGCTGCTGCTGGGTCGGAATGTCGTTGTTGGCGTACTGGAGGTCCACCTGGTAACCGACCTTCTCCAGCCCTTCCTTGATGGCCTTGCCGTCGGTGATCCACCGCTCTTCGTCCTGGCTGGGCAGCGAGACACCAATCCGGGTGTCGGCGGGAGCCTGGGTTCCTCCGCCGGCACCGTTGCCGCTGCCTGCACCCCCGCCCGCACAACCAGCAAGTACCAGTGACGTGGCTGCTGTTGCAGCGAACAAGAAGATTTTTTTAAACACCGTTCTCCTCCTTTGGAGAGCCGCGTGACGCTGAAGGCGTCAGTTCTGCGCCGGCATGACCGCCGCGCCTGAAATTCAGATGTGATTGCGAGCACTTGGTGCCGTACAATGGACACCATGTTCGCACAGTACCAGCTGGTGGCGCTAGTCGTGTTCCAAATTACATTTGGGGAACCGCGCTACGGGTCTTCCGGGGAGCTGGGGCGGGGCGGACAGCATTGGCCGAAGGTCCCGTGCAGCGCATCCGCGCGAAGGTAGCCACACGAGTGCTTAGAGGCCCAACGAGGGGTTAGGAAAGAGGCGGTTGGTGAGCACCATTCAGCTGTTGAAAAAGGCCAGCCAGGTGATCGATGAGTTGGCCAGGATTGGCCACTCAACGCCGGCGGAACTGGCCAAGGTCGTGTCCGAACCGCGGCCGACCGTCTACCGGATCGTCGCAGCCCTGGAGAAGGAGAAGCTCGTCCGCCTGACCGGGGACGGCAAGCTTGAGCTGGGCACGGGAATATTCGAGCTCGGCGATGCGGCGGCTGACGCACTCGTGGACCGCGCCGAGCTGCGGAAGCAGTTGCGCTGGATCCGCGGGCAGCTGGGCATGAGCGCCTACTTCTGCGTTCTGCGTGAGAACGGTGGGGTATGCCTGGACCAGATCCAGGGCGCCGACGTCGACCTGCTCGGACTCGCGCCGGGACGCATCCTGCCGCTCCACGCCGGAGCCGCTTCCCAGGCCCTCCTGGCCTTTGGATCCTCGGAATTCCGGGAGGGCGTATTGACCTCAGGGCCGTATCCGGGCATCGCGTCGCAGACGCCGCTTACCGGGGAGCAGCTGAGGGAGAGGCTCGAGCAGACTGCCGGCCGCGGCTGGAGCGTTGAGGACAGCGAGATGATTGAAGGCGTCGCCTCCATCGCGGTGCCAGTTTTCCGGCAGGATGGGAGCCTGCTGGGTGCCATATCTGCCGCGGGGCTCCGCGGAAGCGTTCCCGGCCACGAGGAGACGGCACGGCGGATCCTGGACACTGCAGCCCATGCCATCACCGCATCCATGGCCCAGGAAGACCCGAACGACTCCAAGGACGCGCCCCGCCTTGACCCTCCGGAGGGCTCCGAGCGGGACTCTTCACGCGCGCCCGCCGTCATCGCCAAAGCCAGCGCCCTTATGTCGGCGCTGGCAGAAGAACGCATTGCAACGTCCGCCCGGCTGACCGAGATGCTTGAAGAGCCCCCGAGTTCCATCTACCGGATGTTGGCTACCCTGGCAGAATCCGGATGGGTGGAGCAGATCGGTCACCGCGGGGCATACCGGGTGGGAACCAAGCTGCTTGCCCTCTCGGGCGAACTCACACGACGCCTGGATATCCGCCGGGCCGCGGCCCCAATCCTGCGCGAAATCCACGAAAAAACAGGTGAGACGACCTTCTTGTGCATCCGGCGCGGCCCCCGCGCCGTCTGCATCGAGCGCATCGACGGGATCCGGGTCAACAGCCGCGTCCTGAAGCTGGGGGAATCGCTTCAGCTCCATGTCGGCGCGGCCCCCCGGGCACTGCTCGCCTTTGAAGACCGATCCTCGTGGGACGAATACGCTGCGATAGTCGCCAGCAGCGGCGAACCATGGCTTGACGTTCGCTCCCGCTCGGAGTTCTACGCCAGCCTGGAGCGCATCCGCGACCAGGGCTTCGTGATCAGCGACAACAACGTCACCCCAGGCATCACCGCCATCGGAGCGCCCATCTTCGACCACCGCGGCGAGGTTGCAGCCTCCCTGTCGATCAGCGGGCTCCGCCAGGGCATCCTTAACCCGCCCGAGGGCGTAGAGCCCATCGTCAATCTCCTGCTCCGGGGAGCCCAGGCCTTGTCCGGCTACCTTGGGGCGCCGCACACTCCGTCAAAGAAGGGGGCCAATGTGCCTCAGGCCATAGCTTGACCCAACGCCGCAGCCATGACATGCTTTGGACAGAGTGTCCATTAGGTGACACTGAATCCAATCTTCCTTGTTTGGCGGAGCACCGCTGCCCGCCTCAGCAAATACAAGCAACATCACCGCACCAATCAGGTGCTCAGTCGAAGGAGACAATGCGTTGGAACCGATTGTCGTAGGACTTCTGGGAATCACCCACCCGCACGCCTCTGCACGGGTTCGCGCCCTGCGCCAAATCGAAGGGGTGGAAGTGGTTGCGGCCGCGGACGACGATCCCCGGCTGCAGTACTTCACCGACAAGTATGACGTGGAGGCCCGCGACATTGACTCGCTGCTCCAGGACCAGCGCATCAACGCGATCATGGTCCACTCCAAGAGCAAGGACATGGTCCCGCATGCGCTGCGGGCACTGGCCGCCGGCAAGTCCGTTGTCGTCGAAAAGCCCGGCGGCGGCACCGTTGAAGACCTGCTTCAGCTGGCCGAGGCTGAATCCCAGGCCGCTCCCGGACTGGTTGTACAGGTCGGCTACAACGTGCGCCTCGCCCAGTCCATCGCAGAGGCCAAGGAACTTATCGACGCCGGCGTGATTGGTGACGTGGTTTCCGTCTCCGCACGCGGGGCTGCCCTGGTCGGCGAACACCTGACCGCGCACCTGAACCAGCCTGCCGACATGGGAGGCGCCCTGTGGATCATCGGATGCCACATGCTCGACTCCCTGGTGCACATGTTCGGCGCACCCGACTCCGTCAACGCCCGTGTCCACAAGTCCGGCCGCCTGTCGGACGAGACAAGCCGGGAAGATTCGGCCGCGGTCCTGCTGAACTACCCGGACATGTCCGTGACCTTCAGCTTTGACGGACACGACCACCTCGAGTGGTTCGAAAGCTCCAGGATCTCCGTCTACGGAACCGGCGGCATGCTGGAAATCGGGATCCTGCCCCAGAAGCTGCGCGTCTACGTGGACCAGGACCGGGCCGGCTGGCGCGCCGGCTGGACCGAATGGACCCAAAGCCACTTCACCCCGCCCTTTGCCCGGACCGAAGTGAACAAGTTCTCCGAACTGCCCGAACTGGAAAACATCAGCAACTTCCACCCTGAAATGCGCGGCTGGATCGACAGCATCCGCACCGGGTCCCCCGTCGTCGCCCCGGTCGCCGACGCCTTGGCCGTCGCACGGATCGTCGAGGCCTGCTACCGCTCAGAGAAGGAACAGGGAGCATCCATGGAAGTCGAGACGGCATGAACAACGAAAATGTAACCCCGCAGCTGATTGCAACCTGCTGGGTGAGCGCCGGCGATACCGCCCCCGGACGCCCGGACGAAACCAGCCCCATCCCGATTCAGGAGCGCATCAACCTCATCGCACAGACCGGGTGGTCAGGCATCGGACTGGTGCACCACGATCTGCTGCAGGCACGCCGGACCATAGGCTACCCCGAGCTGGGACGCATGATCCGCGACGCAGGCATCGACATCATTGAAGTCGAATTCCTGAACGGCTGGTGGGCCACCGGATCCGAACGGGCCGAATCCGATATCCAACGCGCCGAACTGTTCGAGGCCGCCCAGACCCTGGGTGCCCGGCACATCAAGGTCGGCGCCGGCATGACGGAGAACCCCCTCCCGCTCTCGAGGATGGCCAGCGCGTTCGCCGACCTGACAGACGAAGCCGCCGAGTCCGGCGTCAGGCTCGCCCTCGAGGCGACACCGTTCTCGCACCTGCGTACCGCGCAGGAAGCGGTTAAAGTCGTGACCCACTCAGACAGCCCCGCCGCGGGCCTGATGATCGACATCTGGCACACCCACAGGTCCGGTCTTTCCCACGATGACCTCTGGGACGTTGTTCCCATGGACAGGGTCTTTGCTGTGGAGATCGACGACGGTTACAAGGACGTCGTTGGCACCATCTTCGAAGACACCATCAACAACCGCGCCTACTGCGGTGAGGGCGACTTCGACACCCGCACGTTCATACAACGAACGCTCGACGCCGGCTACAAGGGCACCTGGGGAGTGGAGATTATCTCCGCCGAACACCGCAGCCTCCCCGTCGCCGAGGGCCTCAAGCGCGCCTACCAGACAGCGATCAACTGCTTCCCCGGCATCACGCTCGCCCGCTGACCGGAACCTCACAACCCACAAAACCAGCACCGTCCGGGCGGCATCCGGCACCGCGGACACCCCACATTCCCTTCCCTGAAAGGCCACACACCATGTCCAATGACAAACGCCTCCGACTGGCCCTTTTTGGCTCCGGCCGCATCGGGCAGGTACACGCCCGCAACATCGCCGCCCACCCGGACATCGACCTCGTTCTGATCGCAGACCCCTTCATCGACGGGGCACGCCGACTGGCAGAAAGCACCGGCGCACGTGCCGTGCAGGACCCCGAAGAAGTATTCGCCGACACCAGCATCGACGGCGTGATCATCGGCTCACCCACCAGCACCCACGTGGACCTCATCTCGCGTTCGGTTGCTCACGGCCTCGCTGTCCTGTGCGAAAAGCCCATCGACCTCGACATCGACACCGTCCTCGCCTGCCGCGAACAGATCAAGGACTCCGCCGTTCCGATCATGCTCGGATTCAACCGGCGCTTCGATCCCTCCTTCGCCGCAGTGCGCACCAGGGTCGAAGCAGGAGAAATCGGCAAGCTCGAACAGCTCACCATCACCAGCCGTGACCCCGAACCGGCCCCGCGCGACTACATCGCCGGTTCCGGCGGCATCTTCAGGGACATGACGATCCACGACCTGGACATGGCACGATCCTTCGTTCCCAACATCGTCGAGGTGTCTGCCGTGGCATCCAACGTCTTCAGCAAAGACATTGCAGAGCTCAACGACTTCGACTCCGCCGTTGTCACCCTGCGCGGCAGCGACGGCGAGCTCATCACCATCACAAACTCGCGCCACTGCGCCTTCGGCTACGACCAGCGACTGGAGGCCTTCGGCCCTCAGGGAATGCTCTCAGCCGGCAACGTTACTCCCACGACAGTCCGCAAGTCCGGCGCCGCAGGGACAGAAGAAGCAGACGCGTACCTGCCGTTCTTCCTCGAACGCTACCCCCAGGCCTACTACGCCGAACTGGAAGCCTTCGCCCAGTCCATCCGCACCGGAGCACCCACCTCACCGAATTTCGCGGACGGAGTCTCGGCCCTCGTCTTGGCCAATGCAGCAGCGGAATCCGCCGTAACCGGCAAGACCGTGAGCGTCGTCGAGTTCTAACAACCCCGCCACAATTCCCTTCAGCTTTATCGGCCCTGGCCTCCCTTCCACCATATGAAATATGCAGTGGTGCGCGGCCAGCGCCGGGTCTCAAGGAGACGGAATGTCAACCGGAAAATGGGCATGGAGTGTCCGTGAAGGCGACGTGGTCGCAAGCGTCGAGCGGAACGGCCCTATCCGCGGAACCGTCGTAGAAGCTTCCCCCGAAATCGGCGTCGTATGGATCAGAGACAACGTGTACGGTGAGCGCCGCATGCTCCTGATGCAAGACCTCATCCCAGACACCCCGACAAGCGTCGGCCTTGCCGTGCCCCTATCTCAGTTCAGGGCGTCGTAAGCGGGCACTTAGGCAATGGACATCGGGGGCTCCGGCACTTCGCCCCGCCGAGAAGGACCAACAAGAAAGATAGAACCCCAGTGAAAGTCTTTAGCTCCCCGGCCGTCAAGAAAGCCCTTGACGAAGTCATCGCCGTCTGTCAACAGGAATCGGGGATCAGCGTTGAGGCAGTCTTCGAGCCAACAAGCCAACTGCTTAAACGCATCGACGCTGGTGAATCGTTCGACGTGATGATCGCCGTAACCGAATCCTTCCGGACCCTGACCCCTGTTATCGATCCAAGCACCCTCACGCCCATTGCACGAGCCGGCATTGGTGTAGCAGTTGCTCCTGACGTGCCGGCGCCCGATATTTCAACTGTCGAGTCCTTCGTTCGGACCATTACAGCCGCCAGGTCGGTTGCGTACTCCGGCACCGGAGCAAGCGGCGCTTACTTCGCGACGCTCCTGGACAAACTCGGCCTGACAGAAGACGTCGGAGCCAGCGCCACCATCGTCGATAAAGGCTACGTTGCCCAGGCCGTCGTCACAGGCAACGCCGACGTGGCAATCCAACAGCTTAGCGAACTGCTGTTCGTTCCCCAGGCTCAGATCGTGGGCCCCCTTCCGGCAGAGCTACAGCACTATACCGACTTCTCAGCAGCAGTCAGCGCCCAATCCAGCGATCCGGCCCAAGCGGAATCGTTCGCCAACTTCCTCACCTCCACGACGGCCCAAGGAGCGTACGTGCAAACCATGCTGGAACTGCCCACGACCCCTGCACACTAGGACCAATCCCCATCCTCCGCGACCTGCCGGACGGTTTGTCGAAGCGGGTCCCCACATGGGCCGCACCAACGCTGCCCTTCGGGGGCCTTGGGCAAGTTGAACCGCTAGATGCAGGATCCTGGGGCACCAAAGTAGGTTGAAAGCCGTCGTGCCCCATCGCAGGCCAAGTCGATGATGCTGGGTGAGGAATCCGGTTGGTGGAGGATGGCGTCGCGGAGGCCGCTGACCGATAGGGACGCCATCACGTGGCCACGGTGATCAAAAATTGGGGCACCGACGGCGGCCATTCCCATGGTGACTTCGTCGTCGCTCAGAGCGAAGCCAGCATCGCGGATTTCTTTGAGCTTTCCATAGAATTCCGCTCGGGATCGCGCGCCGAGACTAAAGTCCGAGCTCTGACTCATGACCGCAGCGTACTCCTCCCAGGCCGGGGCAGTGTCGAAAGCCAACAGTGCGCGGGGGGCGGCACCGATATGCAAGGGCAATGAGCTTCCAAGGGCCAAGCGGCGACTGTTGACGCGCTTACCGTCTATGCGCTCAATACATACGGCCCGGGTACCGCTCCGGATGCACAGGAATACCGTCTCCCCTGTTGCATCGTGGATTTCGCGAAGCACGGGAAGCGCAGCCCGTCGCAAGTCCAGTTGGTTCAATAGATTCCCCGCGAGGGAGATCATTTTACTGCCGATGCGATAGGAACCGCGGTGGCCAAGCTGTTCTATCCAACCCGCCTCAACAAGGGTTCCCAACATGCGGTATACGGAGCTGATGGGTTCGCCTATGAGGTCGGCGAGTCTCGCGGAGGTCGAGACGCGTTCGACAGCCAGCGCATCCATGATGGAGCTGGCCTTGGCCAGTACCGATTCGTTCGACGCAGGGGCATTAAACTCATTGGCGGTCGGAACCGGTTTGAACCCCGCCATGAGATCGGTCAGGCTCTGCGCGGCTACCGCAAGAACGGTTTTGGCTTCTTCCTGCTGGTTGACGACCTGGTCGACCAGACCCGCTGCTGTCAGCGCACCGAAGATGCTGCCATCCGCGTTGAATACGGGAAATCCCAACGCTGCGATCCCATCGACAACCTCGTTGGATTCCATTCTCCAGCCCTCGCGTTTGGTGTCTGCGACCAGTCGGCGGAGTGTCTCGGCGTCAACGGGCGTCCTTGACGCCAATTTCGGATAGGGGGCTTGAGCGAGGATCGTGTCAAGTACCTCGGGGGATTGCCATGCCAGGAGGACATGGGATGCGGCACCGGTGTGGAGCGGAAGGATCCGCCCTGATGAAAGCTCGTGGAGATCGACTTCGGTGGAGTCCACCTGCTCCAGGCAGACGGCGGTGCCGTTGCGTGGAATCCAGAATGCGGCCGTTAGACCAAGCTCGGACTGGATGCCCCCGAGCAACGCATTAAGGGCTTCATGATCGAGGAGGGCATCGGTTGCCGCCTCGGCCAACCGCAAGATCCCGGTGCCCAATTCAACGAGCCCGCCCGGCTCACGGCGGAGAACCCCGGACTGTTCCAGCGAGCTGATGATCCTATAGACGGTAGGCCGCGGTTCGTCGACAGCTTTTGCCAGGTCCGCCGGAGTCGAGGGGCCGAGGGCGGATGCTTGATCCACCAATTGTGTTGCTTTAAGCACCAGCTGAATCATCTTTGCTGGTTGCGTCATGTTGCACCCCTCGTGTCGAACTGCCTCGCGCCGCAGGCGATGTGAATCGAGGAGAGCCGGGCCGGACGGCGTCCTTCGGGCTCGCGCCTAGCGGAAACTGCGGTTGGACCGGGCACCGTTCTATGACAGCGACCCAGGCAGATTGTATTGCCCGAACATTCTGTCCAGTATATGCGACGAGTCGCCGCAGTCGGCCGCCGTGAAGAACCGGTTCAGGACAAGCCGTCGAGCTGGCACTCGCACTCAATCCGCTGTCCAGCAACCTAGTCCAACCATCGACCTGTCAGCTTGAGTTCTGGGCCTTCTCAAAAGAAGGTCAAGAGCTAGGCCGAGGGTATCAGGTTGGGGTGTACATCAACTGGATACGTCACGTCCCCACCCTGCCGCCGACGCCCGACTTATAAACCGATGGTTGCGAGACTTCTTATTAGCTTCCAGAAACCGCCGAGAGATTCAGGGCTCGCCGTGTTTCGTATCTATGTCTCCTAACCGGTGCGCCGAAAAAGGTGTGCGAACCGAATTGCGAGCCTGATTTGGGCGTGCGGTGCTTTGGCGGATGACGAGTTCGGTGGGCACCAGGGTCACGCCGGGTTCTGCGGTGTCGGTGCGGAGTTGTTGGAGGACGTTATCGACGCAGCGTTCGCCGACGTCAGCGAAGTTCTGGTGGACGGTAGTGAGCGGGGGAGCGTAGGCGGAGGCTTCCGGGACGTCGTCGTAACCCACCAGGCTGATGTCTTCCGGGACGGATCTTCCTTTTTCGCGGAAGGCCCGCAGCAGGCCGAGGGCCATGTGGTCGTTGGCGGCGAACACGGCGGTGCAGCCAGGTTCGTCGGCGAGCCGAAGACCGGCGGCATAGCCGGACTCGGCCGACCAGTCGCCACGGATCACCGGCGGGACGGGTTTGCCTGCTGCGGTAAGGGTGCTGCGCCAGGCGGCGGAGCGGCGTTCGCTGGCGAAGGATTCCTCGGGGCCGGCGACGTGCCAGACGGTCTGGTGGCCGAGATCCAGGAGGTGCTTGACGGCTTTTTGGGCGCCGTCGGCCTGGTCGGTGTCCACCACACTGTGCTGCTCGCCGGCGTCGGAATCGACGACGACCACCTTCACTCCCGGCGGCAGCGTCACCGTGGCTGCGTCCAGGAGGTGGACTTCCATGATGGCGATAACGGCGTCGACAGCGAGCTCGCCCATCCGGGAGAACGCGCCCTGGATCCCGGCCCGGGTGGGGGCGGTGACCGGTATCAGCGTGATGGCGAAGTCCTGACGTGCTGCATGCAGCGCGATGGCCTCCAGTGTGCGCATGTTCCCCAGCGACGACAGTGAGAACGTGATCACCCCGATGGTGCGGAAGCTGCCGCGTTTGAGTGCCCGGGCGGCACCGTTCGGCCGGTACCCCAGCTCGTTCATCGCCGCAATCACCTGGTCGCGGGTGCTGCCACGGACGTATCGTTCGCCGTTGACCACGCGGGATACGGTCTGGGTGGACACTCCGGCTCGTTTGGCGACGTCGACCACGGAGGCACGATGATTCCGATCCCGCTGGCGATCCCCAATACCCACAGTTTGCGGGTCGCAGCGGGGGCTGGGCGTAGTGGAGCTAGAGAGGGAATCATTTCTAACATTTTTCTTATTCATTACCCACCTGCTCCTTTGGAAGCGCCTGCCGATGGTTGCAACATCTCGTCGTTGAATACCTGGTATCGGTGATTATTCGTTTGCTATTAGTCCCCGTGAGCGAGCCGGGGCAATCAGGTCGCGGTTCCGCTGCAATCGCGTTGAAAGAGAGGCCGCCGCGTTCATCACCACGATGCCGAGCACCGGCATCGCCGGACTGCCTACGGCTAAGAGCTTGATCTTTCCCTGGCTGACTCGGAACTGAAAACCTTCATGATGAGATCGTTGCCTTGGATTGCCCGGAGCTTTCACGGATACGGATGTGGCCCAGCCTTAGGCCACGTTTGTTCCGGATCCCTGGGTTCGCGTAATGATGTGCCTATCGGCGAGGATTTGCATGGCATGGCGGATGGTGCCCCTCGATACTTTCAGCTGCTGAGCCAGCTCGCTTTCGCTCATGAGTTTGTGTCCTTTGGCGAGGTTGTTGCGCCGTACCTCGGCTTGGATTGCTTCGGCTATCTGGAAATACAGGGGTACGGGAGAGTGCTTGAGAATCTGTATGTCCATCACTACGGGCTTCCTTTGATCTTGCGGGCCGATGTCGAGGAACTCCGCGGCGCTATCGTTGAGGGGGTTCCGTCTGGCCTGCAGTCCCGTGCGGCCGGGACTCTGGTCTTTGAATTCTTTTCAAGGGACGGTCTGGCAGGGCCTCTGGTGATCCTGAGTGCTGTGACCTGTGCAGCCCCACGTCTACTTCTCTGCGCCTGCCAGCGCACCCTTGACGAAGTATTTTTGGAGGAAGAGGTATGCGATGAGGATTGGGAGGAGTCCGATGAGCGCGGCGGCGGCTGCGGCTCCGATGTTGTTTCCCTGGGTTCCGAAGAAGCTGGCTGCGGCGGGGGCGAGTGTGCGGACTTCGGCTTTGTTCAGGATGTAGGAGCTCATGGCGAACTCATTCCAGACATTGGTTGATGTGAGGATCACGACGGTCGCGAAGACGGGCTTGAGCGAGGGGAGCACGATGCGTATGAACGTGGTGGTGAGTCCGGCGCCGTCGATGGCCGCTGCTTCCTCGAGTGAGAGCGGCAGTGTCCGCATGAACTGCGTGAACAGGAACACCGCGAGGGGCAGCTGCAGGGTTGTGAGGACCAGGATCAGGCTGACGTAGGTGTTCAGGAGGCCGAGCTGGGCGAGCATTGTGTAGAGGGGAACGAGGATGCTCAGGGGTGGGACCATGAGCATGCCGAGGATTGCCAGTGAGACGAAACGGTTCAGTTTCGTGCTGCGGCGCGCGAGGGGGTAGGCGGCCATGGCGCCGACGATGCAGGTGAGTGCGGTGCTGACGACGGTGACGATCAGGCCGTTCTCCAAGGCCCATTCGAGGTGTCCGGAGTCCCAGGCTGTGGCGAAGTTATCGAGTGTTCCGCCGCTGAGGGGTGGGAGCCATAGCGAGGTGGTGTCGGTGATGGGTTTGAAGGCTGTGGTCAGGGCCAGGTAGAACGGGGTCACCTGTGTGATGACGGCGATGGCGATGAAGATCCAGCGTCCGAGTTGTCCGGCTTGGGAGGTGTGCCTGACGCGTGGGGGAGCGGTCCGTTTCGGTGCGGTTGTGGTGGCCATCAGAGGTCCTTTCCGGTGCGGTCCATGCGCGCGACCAGGAAGATTGAGACCACGGCGATCAGTACGAAGAGTGCGACGCCCATGGCGGAGGCGTAGCCGGCGGCCTGCTGGCCGAAGTAGCTGCGTGCGATCAGGGTCGAGACTGAGTGTGAGGAGTATCCTGGGCCGCCGGCGGTGAGGACCTGGATGACGTCGTAGAGTTTGAGCCCGCCGATGAGATTGATGATCACGCTGGAAATGATGGCCGGTCGCAACAGGGGCAAGGTGATGGACCGGAAGAGGCGCAGTCCGCGGGCTCCGTCCACTTCGGCGGCCTCGTTGATTTCCTGGCCGATGCTCTGGAGGCCGGCGAGGTAGATGACCATTGAGATGCCGACGAATTGAAGCGTGTTGATAAGTACGACGATGGTGACCGTTCCGGGGCCGGTGGAGAGCCAGGCGATCCGGTCGAATCCGATCGAGACGAGGATGTCGTTCAGGGCGCCGCGGTCGTACTGGAAGAGGAAGTAGTACATCATGCTCATCACGACGGGCGAGACGAGCACGGGCAGGTAGATCAGGGCCCGGGCGAAGGCCTTGCTGCGGCCGGCGCCGTCGAGGGCGACGGCGAGTCCGAGTCCGAGCACCTGCTGCAGCACTGTGCAGCCGATGCCGTAAATGAGTGTGTTAACCAGCGCGGTCTGGAATGTCGTGTCGGTGAAGAGCCGTGCGAAATTGTCGAGTCCGACGAAAGCCTTGGTGGGGGAGTATCCGTCCCAGTTCGTGAACGCGAGTCCGATGCCCTGGACGAGGGGGTAGAGCATGAAGATGGCAACCATGGCGATGGCCGGCACGTACATCAGGTTCATGGACCCGCCGCGGCGCCGCCGCGGCCGGCGTTCTGTCTGGGATTCGACCCCCTTGGCTGCCCGGGGGAGGGTGGTTTGTTGGCTCATGTCTCTTGCTTTCGCGAGGTTTTTGGGTCGGCGGTGCCGAAGGTGAGGCTGATGGGGGCCCGTCTGCTGGTTCGTGGACGGGCCCCCTTTTTTGGGTTATTTCTGGCCGTACAGTGTGGCGAACTGGTTTTTCATCTGGTCGACGGCGCCAGCCACCTCGGACTGTCCGGAGATCACGGAGTCGGTGGTCGCGACCATCGTGTTCCATGAGCCGTTCGGAAGGTACACGCGGTCGAAGTAGGGCTTGACCGGAGTGGTTCCGCTGGTGACGTACTTGTCGTAGCTGGCGGTGAGCTTGCCGAAGTCGACCTTGACGTCCGTCAGGCCTGCGGCGGCGCCGTTTGCTTCGGCGAGGGCAGTTGCGTTGGCCGGCTGGGCGAGGAAGTCAAGGAACGCCAGGGCGTTGTCTTTGTGGCTGCTGGTCTTGGAGACGCCGAACGAGTCGATGCCTTCGCCCCCGATCAGGTACGGGGTATCGCCGTTGGTGGGCGGCAGCGGGATGAATCCGACATTGGCGTTCGGGTTGTAGGTCCGGGCCGTGGCGAGGATGTTGTTGTTGTAGATCTCGAAGCCGGCTGTTCCGTTGGCGAGAGCGCGGGCCATGTCATCCTCGGAAGCGGAAGAGTAGTCCTTGTTGAACCAGCCCTTGCTCTGCCAGGATTTCACCCTGTCCAGGACCTTGGTGTAGGCGGTGGTGACGAAGGTGCCGTCCTTCATCTGGGTGAGTTCGGCGTCCGTGAACGAGTCCGCGGCCAGGTAGTCGGCCATGTGCCCGGCCGGTCCCTGGGCTTTGCCGCTGGAGAAGATGGGGGTGCTCCCCTTGGCCGCAACCGCCGCCGCTGCGGCGTCGAAAGCGTCCCAAGTGGTGATTTTGGCCGGGTCGATGCCTGCCTTGTCCAGGACATCCTTGTTGTAGGCGATGCCGGCGGTGTCGAAGGCGCCGGGGAAGGCGTAAATCTTGCCGTCAGTGTCGCGCATTGCGGAATCCAGTCCCTTGTTGACCTTGGATGCCCAGGGCCGGTCGGTGAGTGGTTCGAGGAACTTGCTGTAGCGAAGGAGGGACCAGCCGTGGGTGGTGAAGATATCGGGGATGTCACCGGAGGCGAGCTTGACCTTCATCTGGTCCTCGTAGTCCGTTGACGCCGCGGTCATCTTGACGGAGATGCCTTTCTCCGTCTTGAACTTGGCGATGAGATCCGTCATCGCCTTGTACTGGGGGGTGTCGGTGCCACCGTTAAGGAACAGCTGAACTTCATCGCTGCTGCTGGAGGCGGTGGTGCCGCGATCGCATCCGGTGGCGCTGACGAGGAGGGTAGCGACACCGAAAGCAGCCATAGCTGCCCGTGCCGTTTTGCTAGAAAGCTTCATTGCTTGTCCTTCGTGGTTGGGTTACTGCGGATGGGGTGGAGGAGTTAGGCCCGCTGGATCGTGTAGACCCGTGCGGTGGGGCCGCTGATGCCCGGTCGCATCAGAACGGTGTTGCCCGGGCTGTCGGTAACGTCCCAGGGGGCAAGGGTGCGGGGGTATATTTCAACGAGTTGCCCTGCCCTGACGCTGTCGCCGAGGTCCAGCGAGATTTCTGAGTTTTCATCGCCGCGGTTCCAGACGTAGAGCAGGTCGGCCTCGGGGCCGGAGAGCGTCAGCGCGATGGTGTCGGCGTACCACTGGGGAAGTCCGGCAGGCCAGCCCGGAGTGGAGGCGGCGATGTTGTCACGGGTCGCTTTGAACTGCCTGTAGGCATCGTGCACGAGTTCAAGCTGGTCCGGGTTCATCCGGTTGAGGTAGCCGGAAGCGTAAAGGCGGCCGCTGAGGCCGGTGACCATGGTGAAGGCGATCTCCTCCTGGGTCATCCACGACTGCGGATAGGCCCAGTTGCCCGCCTGCTCGGGGAGCATTTGGACCGGCGCTCCGGCGGCGATCGCCGGATACAGTCGGAAGTCTTCCTGGTCAGAGGTTGACTGGAAGTCGAACAGTTCCAGCATGGCGAAGTCGGCCCGCATGGCCCCGGAACTGCAGTTCTCGAAGACCACGTTGGGGTGCCGGCGGCGGAGCCCGGCGAACCAGTCGAGATGGGCGCGGTTGTGCCCGAGCAGGCCCGCGCCGGTTGAGAAGGCTTCGAAGTCCGTACCCGGCCCTGGGGTCACGTTGTAATCGAGCTTGAAGAAATCGATGCCGAACGCCGTGATGAGCCGATCGAATGTCGTGTCCAGGTGTGCGCGGGCGGCGGGGTGGCGCAGGTCAAGGAAATAGCGTTGGTGCTCCGTGACGCGGTGTCCGTGGCGTTGCAGAAAGGCACCGTCCGGGAGCTGCTTCGCGACCGGGCTGTCGACGCCGATGACCTCAGGCTCCAGCCAGATCCCGACTCCCATGCCGGCATCCCGGATCGCCGACACCACCCGTGCCAGTCCGCCGTCGGGAAAGCGCCGGGTGGAGGGCAGCCACTCGCCGACGGAGGGCCACCAGTCGCCGGCTGCCGTGTCGTCGTACCAGCCGGCGTCAATGCAGAAGCACTCGGCGCCGGCTGCTGCCGCTTCCTGGATGAGAGGGAGCAGTTTCTCGGTCGTCGGGTCGCCGTTAATCGTGTTCATGTAATCGTTGAAGACCAGTATTGAGCCGGTATCGGCCGTCTGGTGGCGGCGCAGCCACCGGCGATGGCGGGTGAGCTCCGCGATGACGCTCTCGAACCCGGCTCCACCGACGGCGAATGAGACCGGCACGGACGTGAATGCCTCGCCGGGCTCAAGTTTGTGCGACCAGTGATGGTCGAGGTCCTCCGGGCCGAGCAGGACGAGGGCCACGGAGTCTTCGCCCTCGCGGACGTTATCAATCTCCCAGCGCCAGCCCCCGTTGTGTTCGATCTGCCACGCAAAGGAACGTCCCGTGACTTTGTTTTCCAGGGCGCCGGTCGGCAGGGCACGCGCCGTTGACCAGGTCGAGGTGCTGACCTTCTCAACACCGCCGCGGCCGGGCTGGTTCATGTTGGCCGAGTTGAAGTCGGCGAGGTTCTCCTGGCTCCACAGCGACTGGGTCGTCCAGCGGAATTCTGCCAGCTGCTCGCCGGTACCGGAGTGCAGCAGCAGGTCCTTCGTCGACTCGCCGGGATAGACGAATGCCCCGGCCGAGAAGGAACTGACTGCCTCAAGGATCACAGGAGTGTCCGACGTGTTCACGACGGTCGTCTTCACGCGGGCAGCCGCCAATGCCGGTGACGCGGTGAACGTCGTCGTCACCTCCAAGCCCGTCAGGGCGTCCCGCTGCACAACCTCCAGCTCGGCAACTCCGTCCCGGACACTTTCAGCGTGGCTGGCGTAGCGAAGACGGGAACCTACCCCCGTATTTGTGAAGCGCGTCGTTGTCCGGGAACGGCCGTCACCGGTCGAGATGAGTTCAACAATCGGCTGAAGGGTACGCGTCGCCGCGGAATCCATGTCACTCACGCCGCTCAGGACCACGGGCAGGTCGGTATCGGCGGTGAAGGCCAGGCGCATACCGCCCGTGTTCCACTCGAAGCGGAACGGGCGCAGGGCAACGGATGCTGCCCCTTCCTGCACTGCCAGAACGGTGGCGGTTGGCGAGGTCTGCGTGGTGTCCAAACGATGCTCCTTTGCGTCGATCCGCTCAATGAAAGCGTTGATCATTTCCGATTGAAGAAAAGCATATGTCCTGACATTCGCGCATGCAAGCGTTGATCATTTTAAAAGGTCAGGAGTTCCGGCCTGGCTTGGCCCGAGCGGAAGCTCAGGCGGTGGAGGCGGGAGGAGCCGTGCTTTCCCGGATGACAAGCCCGTATGACGGCATGCCGGCCGTGCGGTTGGGTTCGTCGAGTTCCATCAGCAGTTCCAGTGCTGCCACTCCGGCCCAGTCAAAATCAAGCCGGTAGGTGGTGAGGGCAGGAACCCAGGCCGCAGCAAGGGGCTCGTCGTCGATTCCTGCGACGCTGATGTCCTGCGGGACGCGCCTGCCCGCTTCGTGGATGCTGCGCATCACTGCGAACGCGAGTTCGTCGTTGGCGCAAAAGATCGCCGTGACGTCGGGGTCGCGCGCCAGGGCTGCGCCCGCCTCGCGTGCGGCAGTGATTGACCAGTCGGTTCGGTGGACGTCAGGGACGCGGGCGCCTGCATCGGTCAGCGCCTGACGCCATGCCTTCTCGCGGACATGCGGTTCCCCGCCGCGGCTTGGCGCGGCGACATGATGAACGGTCCGGTGGCCGAGCGAGAGCAAATGGTTCGTGACCTCGTACGCCGCCCGCCTGTCATCGACGCGCACATGCGGTACATCGATATCGGTTTGGTCGCCATGTATCACCGTGGAGATGGGCAACGTTCCCAGGCTGTCCTTCAAACGCTCATCGTAGGTGGTGTAGTCCAGGACGACGACGCCGAGGATAGGTTGACCAAGCAGCAGATCCAGAGCAGAGGTCGCGTTTTGCAGGTCTGCGGGGTCGAGGGCGACGATGGCAACGAGGTAGCCGGCCTGGCGCGCCCGGCTTTCAATGTTGGCCAGCATCCGGGTGTAGCCATGCAAGGCCGTGTCACGCGTGATGACACCGACAATCGGCTGCCGCCCCTGAACCAGCGCGCGGGCCGCACCGTTCGGCCGGTAGCCAAGCTGTTTCATCGCAGCCCGGATCCGGTCTTTCGTCACCTCGCGCACCGGAATGTTGCCGGTGAGGACGCGGGAGACCGTAGGCTGCGAAACGCCGGCAACCCGGGCGACATCGGCAATCGTCGGCGGCCTCTTGCGCTCACCGGACATCCCCGTTCCGCCGTCACGCTGAAAAAGTGGTCGTGTCGATCCGTCGGGCGACGGAGCGCCAGCTTCTTGTCCGGGCGGCAACCCAACCTTGCGCTGGTCTTGAAAAGAATGTCCGGTCATGACCGGCTCTCGGAGAGGCAATGAATACGTTGATCATTCACAACACCAATCATCGCCCATGCAATTGAAATGCGGGTAACTCACAAGCCGTGCCTGCAAGGCAGCGATGTATATCCCACCTGGCGCGAACTGCCCGGAGCTGCGGAAGGAGCCGGGGCTCGGAGCCTTTGATCACGCCAGCCGGAGCACCCCAAGGCGCCTCCCATAGCTCCTGCCCGAAGGTTGTGCAAAAAGTCCTTGTAATATAACGTTAAAATCAGGTATGTCTGCCGGTGGATATGATGCGCGCTCACTGCGTTTGCAGTCGCGCGGGCCGGCGGGTATGTATGAAGCGTCGTGCACGACTGAGCTGTACTCTCTTCGTCCACGTAGAACGAAGTCGTGGGAGAGGTACGGGTACGAGTGACTAAGAGGAAAAGCAGCCCGAACGGACGGTTGGCCAGCATGTCCGATGTTGCCGCCCACGCCGGAGTTTCCGTCATGACGGTATCAAATGTCATCAACCGCCCTGAGATTGTTTCGGACCGGACCCGCGAGACAGTCCTGGAGTCTATGCGCACCTTGAGCTACAGGAACAACCTTGTGGCGCGAAGCCTTCGATTGGCCGAACCGCGCCAGATCGCGTATGCCTTCAACAACAATCGGGGCAACCCCTACATGGACGAGTTTCTTCATGAGCTCGCGGTTGCAAGCCAGGAAAAGAAGCGCAACTTGACCTTGATCGCGGAGGCCTCCGAGGAGGCGGAGATCGAGTCCTGTGACGATCTGTATTACGGCCGGGTGATCTCAGGTGTTGTCATCTCCGATGTCAAAGGAGATGATCCCCGGCCGGCCGAACTCAGCAAACGCAACATTCCCTTCGTCGCCTACGGTCGCACATTTGCAGGAGAGCGTGTGCCCTGGAGCTGGGTTGCAACCGATGTTGCCCGCGGTATCGAACTGGGGGTCGACCATTTGGTCGGACTTGGCCACAGCGAACTCGCCTTTATCGGCGACACACAGGACCGGCCGACCAACATTGCCCGGTTTGACGGATACCTCAACGCCTGCAGGCGGTACTCCCTGGAGGCGTCGGTGGTTCCGCAGCGGGTCGTACCGGTACCCGATGAGGTTGGGGCTGCAGAGGCGGCCGTGCGTCAATTGCTGCTGTCACCCAAACCACCTACTGGTCTGGTTTGCATATCGGACCGTGTTGCCGCTGGGGCGCTTTCTGCCGCTGAGGGGCTTGGGATAGTCCCGGGCGCAGATTTGGCCGTCACAGGTTTCGACGATTCACCCGTGGCCAGCTTTGGGCGGACAGGTATTACCTCCGTTCGCCAACCAGCGCTGGGCATTGCCCGCGCCCTTGTCTCGGTCCTCATCGACCGGCCGGAAGAGCCGCTGCACACCCTGCTGGAGCCGACGCTCATTGTCAGAGGAAGCACCACGGGCAACGCGGACATAGCCTAAACGCCGGCCCCGTGCCCAGTCTGCCGGATGGCGACGACGAGTGAGCCAACACCTGAGATCTCCACGTGGAGAAACGTTCCTGCTTCCGTCTGACATGCCTGGGTCAGGTAGCCCTCCGCACCTGCCGCCGTGCGGATCATCCGTTCAAGGTCGCGGGCGAAGGTCTCTACGGCATCGAGTCCCTTGCAGGTGTCCGGCGTTGAAGCCAACGGATTGACGTCCACCGGCGCCGGGGGCTCCGACCCCGAGCCGTTGGTTGCGCCCGCGTTGGCCGACCCTGTGACATCGGCCGTGCATTTTGACATCGGAGACTGTGTTCGCCGAGTGCTCCGGCTTCGGCCCAGTTCAGAGGCTGCAGGAGACGGAATATAGCCAAGACTTTCTACCGCAAGGATGATTCTTTGCCTTGTTGCCGCTGAAACCCTGGGTAACCCTCGGATCGCCCTGGATACAGTAGCCGTCGAGACTCCGGCAACTGCGGCGACGTCACGGATAGTGGCAGGCGTGCGTTCGCCCCGGGTTCGCACCAGCCCGGCCGTCGATGACGATGCCAGAGAAACCGGGCCACCAGCGGAACCCGTGCCGACATTATTGGGAGTTTTCATCATGCCCCTTGGGTGGTGACGTGCAGGCGTCGAAGCCCGCTGCAGGCCTCACGTCGCGGCGCTTCTGAACCGGCGCTGAAAAAAGCCATTGCACTTTAACGATACAAATTGTAAGCTTACAAAACATTCGGTGTGACGCCGGCCACGCAGCGGGGTCGGTGCACAAACCCGCCAAGGTGCGGGTATCCAAGGAGGAACAATGAGGTTTTCATCTAAGGCCAGGCTTTCGGCCGTCGTCGTTGGCGCCGCACTGGCGTTGACCGCATGCTCCGGGGGAAGCTCCGGCGGCAGCGGGACAGTCGATGGTGCGGGCAAGAAGCTCAATGTCCTGGTGGGCGTGAACAGTGCATACCCAGAGGCACAGAAGCAATGGTTTAAGGACATCGGCGCGAAGTTCAAGGCCCAAACCGGAGCCGACATTGAGTTCGAGACGTTTGCGTCGGCAAACGATGAACTGACCCGCATCCAGACTTCCGTGGTTTCCGGGCAGGGACCGGACGTCTACAGCCTGGGCACCACGTTCACTCCCACGGCCTACGCAACCAAGGCCTTCGTCACCCTTTCCGATGACGATTGGAAAAAAGTTGGCGGCAAGGACCGCTTCAATCCGGCGACGCTGGGCATCTCGGGCCCTGACGAACAACACCAGGCTGGCATCCCGTTTGTTAGCCGCCCGTTCGTGATGGCCTACAATAAGGACGTTCTGGCCGCTGCCGGTATCGACAAGCCGGCCACTAGCTGGGACGAACTCGCCGCCCAAGCGAAAAAGATGACCAACCCGGGCACCGGCACGTTCGGTCTGGCCACGGGTTACAAGGACGGTTTCGATCCGTGGAAGTTCATCTGGGCCATGTCCGTCCAGGCCGGTAATCCGCTCGTGGACGGCAGCACCCTGAAGCTGGATGACCCCGCTGTGAAGAAGGCCTATGAAACCTACTTTGGCTGGCTGACCAAGGACAAAGTCGTGGATCCGGCGTCGATCGGCTGGAACAACAGCAACGCGGTTGCCGCCTTCGCCTCAGGCAAGGCCGGTTATCTCATGATGACGACAGCCAGCTCCATCCCAACGCTGGACAAGTCCGCAGTCGCAGGAAAGTACGCTTACACCCCCATGCCGACCGTGGCGCCAGGCGAAACGTCGGCGAAGGGGGATGCCAACAAGGCCGCCAGCATCCTGTCCGGCGACAACGTCGTGGTCGCCGACTACTCCCAGCAGAAGGACCTCGCCTTCGCGTACGTCAATCTCATCACGTCCAAGGACGAGCAGCTGAACTACCAGAAGACCTTCGGCGATCTCCCGGCCAACGCCGAGGCACTGAAGTCCCTGGACAACCCTGTCCTTGCGGCGTCCGCGGAGGCCGCGGGCAGGGCCAAGGCTACCCCGTTCACAGGCGCCTGGGCGGACATCCAGCTGGCTTTGACGAACGTCACCGTGCAGTCCATCCCGGACCTGGCCTCCGGAAACGTTCCTGACGCCTCGCTCGAGACGCGCATCAAAGACGCCCAGACCAAGGGCCAGGCATCCCTGGACCGGGCCGCGAAGTCCTAGGCAGGATTGTCATGACTACAGAATCTTTTCGGCGAACGCGGGCGAACGCCAACAGTGAGAGCGCTCCCGTCCCCGTCCCGTTCCCTGAGGGGGCAGGTGCGGGCGGGGTCCTCGAGGCCCGGAAAGTGCCCCGCCCGCCCAAGACGCGACGCCGCAAAGGCCTGAGTGAACGCAACCGTCCCCTATGGATGCTGATCCCTGGCGGGCTGCTGATGACGATCATCATCGTCATCCCGCTGCTGCTGGGCATCTACATGTCCCTGTTGAACCTGGACCAGTACACGCTCCGCAGATGGGTCAGCTCACCGTTCATCGGTGTGGAGAATTTCGTGGAGGCACTGACTGCCTCTCCGCTGCTGCACTCGGTATGGCTCAGCGTCAGCTATTCCCTAGTTGCCATGATCGTCACGGTCCCGATGGGCATTGCCGCCGCCGTGGCGACCCAAAACGCCTTCAAGGGCCGGGCTCTTGTCCGTTCCATCTTCCTGATCCCGTACGTGCTGCCCGGTTTTGTCGTGGCGACGGTGTGGCGGACCATGTTCCAGCCCAACGGCGTGGTGAACTCCGTGCTGGGGTCCGTCGGCATCGATGGTGGGCTGTGGTTGAACGGGCCGCAGACATACTGGACGCTGATCCTGGTCCAGATTTGGGCCTCCTGGCCGTTCATCTATCTGCTGGCACTGTCCGGTCTGCAGTCGGTTGACCATGAAGTCCACGAGGCTTCTGCACTTGACGGCGCCTTGTGGTGGAACAAGCTGCGCTATGTGGTTTTCCCTTACCTGAAGGGGCCGCTGTCCCTCGCGTTCCTGATCGGCATGCTGCACCACATCAACAACTTCACGCTGCCCTTCGTGCTGTTCGGTGTTCCGGCGCCGGCCGACGTCGAAGTCCTGCCCATCCTGACCTATGTCACAAGCTTCCAAAGCTTCAGGTTCGGGCTGAGCGCGGCGATGGCATTCGTCTCCCTCGTGCTGATCGCAATCCCGTTGTTCGTTTACCTGCGCGCCGTCAAACTGGACGACGCCGAGACCGGAGGCAAGAAGTGAGCACCACAGCCACCAACGTCCGCCGCAGCGCGGACACAGGGTTCCGCCCCGGTTCCAAACGCCAGCACGAGGTGACTCGGCTGCTGCCCGGCCCGCTCCTGGCAGTGATCCTGGGAACCCTGTGTGCCGTCGTGCTGATCCCGGTCCTCTACATTTTCCTGGCATCGGTGAACTCGGACATCGGCGTGGCCAAGGGTGAGTTCCTGCCCTCCAGCTTCTCCCTGGAGAACTACACCAAGATCTGGTCCAGTGTCGGCCTGGCCAAGGGCCTGTGGAACAGCGTCCTTGTTGCCGGGTCAACGGCCATCGTTTCGGCGCTGATGTCGATTTCCACCGCGTACGTCCTGGTCCGGTACCAGTTCCTCGGCCGGTTGACCATCCTCCGGGGCCTGCTGGCGCTGCAGTCCGTGCCCGGAACGCTCATGGTCCTGCCGGTGTTCGTGCTGTTTTCCTCGGCGGCGAGCTACCTCGGCATTCAGGTCATCGGCACGCAGTGGGGTCTGTTCATCACCTACCTGACGTTCGCACTGCCATTCTCCACCTGGGTCATGGTCACCTACCTGCGTGGCCTGCCGCGTGAACTCGAAGAGGCAGCCCGGATCGACGGGGCCAGCAACCTGGGCGTGCTGGTAAAGATCATCCTGCCGCTGAGCTGGCCCGGTGTTGTCGTTTCGGGGATCTTCGCGTTCCTGCTGGGCTGGAACGACGTCCTCTTCGCTTCGGTGATGACACGTCCGGACAGCCAGACGGCCGCCGTCGCGCTGCAGATCTTCGGTGCCTCACAGGAAGGCGGCGCGATCCCCGTCTACGGCCAGATGATGGCGGCCTCGCTTGTCTGCGCGGCACCCGTTGTCATTCTTTATCTCATTTTCCAGCGGTACCTAGTGGGCGGCCTGACCGCCGGAGGAGTCAAATAGCAATGACCATTGCACCAAACGTTGAGTGGGCACTGTCCGGTTTCGGGGACGAGATCGACGATGACCCCGTAATCCAGATCGCCGTCCTGCAGGCGCTGGGAGCCAACCACATCGAAGTCCGCAGCGCCTGGGGCACCAACATTGTGGACCTCGACCATGAACAGCTGGCACGGCTGAAGGCACTCCTGGACAACGCGGGCATGAAGGTCTCGGCCATCGCCTCACCCATCGGCAAGGTCGATGTGACCCTGCCCGTGGAGCACGAAGTGGAGCGGCTGCGGCGTGCAGCCAACGCCGCACAGGTACTCGATGCCCGCTACATCCGGATCTTCTCCTTCTTCTACGGCGAGGGCGTAGCCGTCGAGAGCATCCGCGACGCCGTCATCGAACGCATGCGGGCGCTGGCCGCGGTCGCTGAAGAGAACGGTGTTGTCCTCCTCCATGAAAACGAAAAAGACATCTTCGGTGACATCCCGGAGCGTGTCCTGGACATCATGGAAACCGTCGCGTCTCCCGCGCTGAAGGTCGCCTGGGATGCCGCCAACTTCGTCCAGGTGGGCGTCAAGCCCTTCGACGAGGGGTACGCCAAACTGCGCCCGCACCTGGAGTACCTCCAGGTGAAGGATGCACGCTCCAGCGACGGCGTCGTCGTTCCGTCCGGCGAAGGCGACGGCGACCTGCTCCGCACGGTAGAGGCCCTCAAGGCCGACGGCTACACCGGCTTCGCCAGCCTCGAGCCGCACCTGACCGGCGCCCACGGACTGGGCGGATACTCCGGACCGACGGCCTTCGGCCTGGCAGCCCGCGCCTTTGCCAAAGTCGTCACCGCAGCAGGAGTGGACACCAAGTGAGCACGGCAGCCGCCCCAAAGACCCTGAACGTAGTCATTGCCGGTTGCGGCGTCATCGGCCGCACTCATGCCAATGCCGTCCACGCGATCCCGGAACTGCACGTAACGGCCCTCGTGGATGAGATCGCAGAGGCAGCAGAATCACTGGCCCAATCGATCCAGGACAGCGGCTCGGCCCGCCCTGCCACCTTCGGCACCCTCGCAGAAGCGTTCACCGGCAGCGACATCGACATGGTCATCATCGCAACCCCCAGCGGGCTCCACATCCAGCAGGCGCTGGAAGTGCTCGATGCCGGCAAGCACGTCGTGATCGAAAAGCCCCTGGACGTCTCCACGGACCGTGCCAGCGAGATCCTCGCCGCCGCGCAGGCGGCCGAAGCGAAGGGCCTTGTGGCGAGTGTCATCAGCCAGCACCGCTTCGACCCGGCCAGCATCGCCGTTGACGAAGCCCGGCGCGAGGGTCGTTTCGGGCGCCTGACGTCCGCCATCGCGTCCGTGAGCTGGTGGCGCAGCCAAAGCTATTATGACTCCGGCGCCTGGCGCGGCACCTGGGCCATGGACGGCGGCGGCGCCGTCATGAACCAGGGCGTCCACACCGTGGACCTGCTGCTGTGGTTCCTGGGACGGCCCGTCGAAATCAGCGCCAGGACTGCCCTGCTGGCCCATGAAAACGTCGAAGTCGAAGACACTGCAGTGGCGACACTGACCTTCGAGTCCGGGGCGCTTGCCGTCCTGCACGCCACTACCGCGGCGTATCCCGGACTGACGGTCCGGCTCCAGGTGATGGGAAGCAAAGGCTCGGCGGTCATCGACAACGACCATCTGGAGTATTTCCACGCCGCCGACGCCGCACCCGCGGCCGAGGGCGGGACCATGGGACTGCTAGGCGGCGGCAACCAGGCCGCTGACGAACTGGCGAAATTCCCCGGCCAGACGGAGGAGGAAACACTCGATCCAACCGTCTACCCGGCAGGTCACATCCGCCAATACCAGGACATCGTCGACGCGATCCACACCGGCAGGCCGGCCGGCGTCGGCATCCGCGATGCCGTCACCGCGTTGGCTACAGTGCGCGCACTCTATGTCTCCGCCACCCTGAGCAAGCCTGTGCTGATCGACGACGTCCTTGCCGGTAAGTACGACAATGTGGAGGTCCGGACCGGTAGCAGCCACCTGACCGACGTTCCGGCATGAAATTCTCCGTCTTCACAGCGTCGACGCCGGAATGGTCCCCGGCGGAGGCAGCGGCACACCTGGGGGAGCAGGGCTGGGACGGTATCGAATGGCGCATCACGGACCAGGCGGACGCATCAGTTCCCGGTTTTTGGGCAGGAAACCGCGCCACCTGGCCGATGACCGGCCTCGAGGAATCCCTGCCGAACATTGCCCGGATCACCGAAGGCGCCGGCCTGAAGTACTCGGGGCTCGGCGGCTACGCGCGCTGTGACAACCACGACGACGTCGAGCGGGTGCTCGCTGCGACTGCAGCATTGGGTGCCCGGCAGGTACGGGTCAATGTCCTGCCGCTGGGGAACTCCACCATGGGCGTATCCACGCCGACCGGTTTGCCCTATCCGGAACTGTTCGATGCAACCCGCGAACACTACGAGTGGGTGGCCGCCCGGGCAGCGCACCACGGCGTCAAAGCCCTCGTGGAACTTCACCACGGGACGGTCACGGCCTCGGCGTCGTCAGCACGCCGGTTGCTCGAGGGACTGAACCCGGAGCACGTCGGCGTCATCCATGACCTGGGCAACCTGGTCATTGAGGGCTGGGAATCGCCGCTGCCGGCACTGCAGTTGCTGGGACCCTATCTGGCGCACGTTCACGTGAAGAACGCCCGATGGGTCCGCCGCAACGAGCCGGACAGGGCCGGCGGGGCAGTGTGGGACTCCGAATGGGCGCCTCTCTCAGAAGGGCAAGGCAACCTGCTGGCCTATTTTGAAGCCCTTGCCGAGATCGGGTACGACGACTGGGTCACGGTCGAGGACTTCTCCACCGATCTGCCCCTCGCCGAACGCACCAGCGCGAATCTGGCGTACTTGCGCCTGACGGCCGCACTGGCCGGGATCCCGCACAAAACGGACACGGCACGCCTCTAGCGACAGATGTTGTCGGACGTGCCTTTAGACACGTCCGACAACACCGCAGAATTGGGAAATGAGAACATGGTGAAAAGTTCCAGTGCGGCCGGCGCCAAGGTCACGATTTACGACATCGCGAAACTGGCGGGCGTCAATGCCTCCACGGTGTCCCGTGCCCTGGGAAACCCGGGCCGGGTCAGCGATAAAACGCGGAAACTCGTCGAGCATGCCGCCGCGGAGCTCAACTTCAGCATCAATCCGTTGGCCCGGGCGCTGCCCACCGGCCGTACAGGCATGGTCGGACTCATCGTCGCAGACATCACCAACCCCGGTTACTTCGACATCATCCGCGGCGCCCAGTCGGCAGCAGCCGCACTCGGCCTGACACTGGTGCTGGCCGAATCGTCCGAGTCGGGCTCCACGGAGGTGGTCGTCGCCCGGCGCATGCAGTCATCAACCGATGCCATCATTCTTGCAACCCCCCGCATGTCCGATCCGGAAATCCGCGCACTCAGCGGAACCAAGCCAGTCGCGGTCATCAACCGGTGCGTCGACGGCGTCGATTCCGTGGTCCCGGACGTGCAGCCCGGCATCGGCGAGGCTGTCCGCCATCTGGCATCCAACGGCCACCAGAAGATCGCCTTCCTGTCCGGATCCGCACAGTCCTGGATGTCCGCCCGCCGCTGGGACAGCTTCCGTTCGGCCTGTGACTGGACAGGCCGGGAGGCACAGCTCATCGCCACCACGGCGCCCACCGCCGAAGGAGGACGACTCGCGGCCCGGGACGTGATCGCCTCCGGCGCCACCGCCGCCCTGTGCTACAACGACCTGCTGGCCATCGGCCTCATGCAGGAACTGCAGGCTGCAAAGGTGAACCTACCCGATGAGTTCAGCGTGGTCGGCTTCGACAACATCTTCGGCTCGGACTTCACCACACCGGCACTGACGACCATCGCGTCCCCGTTCAAGGACTGCGGCGCGGCGGCCCTGGGCCTGCTCCTGGCGGCGCTTCCCGGGGCCGGGCTGGGCCCGGCCCCGGTGAGGACAGTGGGACCCATGGACCTGAGGACCACGCTGGTGGTCCGTGGATCCAGCGGCCGGCTCCTAACTCCAGCCATATAGATCGAAGCTTTTTACCAACCGGTTCGGCAGCCTCTGGCAACCTGCCACCAATCGGTCAACGACCCGTTGCCAGAGAATTGAACACTGACCCCATGTCACAGTCGATTGCCGCCAACCCAGACCGGCTCCTGCCCGCGGACCCGGGAACGCGCAGTATTGCGCGTGACCTCCTGCAGCGCGTCCAGGACCTGCCCATCATTTCCCCGCACGGGCACGTTGACGCCGCCGTCATCGAGCAGAACACGCCGTTTCCGGATCCGGCAGCGTTGCTGGTCAGCCCGGACCATTACGTCACCCGCCTGATCCATGCCAGCGGAGTCCCGCTGGACCGGCTGCGCTATTCCGAGGCGTCCCAGCCGGACTCCCGCACCGTCTGGCGCGAGTTCTGCCAGGCCTGGCCATTGTTCGAGGGCACCGCCTCCGGCTACTGGCTCCGCACCCAGTTCAGCAGCGTCTTCGGCCTGGAACAGGACATCAGCGCCGAGACTGCGGATGCCAGCTATGACGCGATTTCCGCCAGGCTGCTGGAACCCGGCTTCCGCCCGCGCCAGCTCTTCAAGGACTTCAACATCGAGGTGCTGGCCACCACGGACGATCCCCTCGATGACCTGGCCAGCCATAAGGCCATCGCCGGGGACCCGGGTTTCAGCGGACGCGTCCTGCCCACCTTCCGCCCGGATGCCTACCTGAACATCGCGCACCCCACCTGGTCCGCGAACGTTGACCGGCTGATCGCGGCAGCGGGCGACGGCGCCACCGGCTATGCCGGTTACCTCACCGCCCTGGAGAACCGGCGTCGTTATTTCGTGGACCACGGCGCAGTCTCGGCCGACCACGGTGTCCGGACCCCGGCCACGCTGAAGCTCGACGACGCCGACGCCGCACGGCTGTTTGACCGCGCCCGTTCCGGCGAGGCCACCGCGCAGGACCGCGACGCGTTCGAAGCCCACATGATGTACCAGATGGCGCGGATGTCCGTGGCGGACGGGCTGGTCATGACCATCCACCCGGGCTCGTACCGCAACCACCACGAGCCCACCTTCAACACGTACGGCGCCGACACAGGCCACGACATCCCGTTCGCCGTCAACTACACCGAGGCGATCCGCCCGCTGCTGCAGGACTTCGGCACCGCCAAGGACTTCCACCTGGTGCTCTTCACCCTGGACGAGACCGTGTTCTCCCGCGAACTCGCGCCGCTGGCCGGCTTCTATCCGTCCGTCTACCTCGGCGCCCCGTGGTGGTTCCTGGACGCCCCGGACGCCATGCTGCGCTTCCGTTCCGCCGTCACCGAGACCGCCGGGTTCTCCCGCTCGTCCGGGTTCATCGACGACACCCGCGCCTTCTGCTCCATCCCCGCCCGCCACGACGCCTCCCGCCGCATCGAGGCCTCCTTCCTGGCCCGGCTCGTTGCCGAGCACCGCGTCAGCGAGGAACGCGCCCACGAACTGATCGTCGACCTCGTCGACTCATCCCCGCGCCGGGTCTTCAAACTCTAGAAAGGAATACCCGTGATAAGCACCGCCACCGACCTGCCCGTCCTGGCCCGTCAGAACATGCCGGCTCCGCCCGTGCGCATCGTGCACCTCGGACTCGGAGCCTTCCACCGGTCCCACCAGGCCTGGTATACGCACCGGGCCAGCGACGCCGCAGACTGGGGCATCGCCGCGTTCACCGGCCGCCGCCCCGACGCTGCCGTCGCCCTGGCACCCCAGAACGGACTCTTTACGCTGATCGAACGCTCCGCGGACGGGGACCACTTCGAAGTAGTCGGCTCCATCGCCGAGGCAGTCGACGGCGCCGACACGGCGCGGCTTAACGAACTGCTGGCGACGCCCAGCACCGCGATCGTTACCCTCACCGTGACGGAGAAGGTGTACGACGACGACGGACCGGACACCCCTCTCGGCCGTCTCGTGGGCGGTCTGGCCGCCCGGCGCGACGCAGGAGCGGGCCCGATCGCCGTCGTCAGTTGTGACAACGTTGCGGGCAACGGCAATGTCGCCCGGACCGCGGTGACCCGCATCGCCGAGGAACAGGACAACGACCTCGCGGTCTGGGTGCGGGACAACGTCAGCTTCGTGGGCACCTCCGTGGACCGCATCACTCCGCGGACCACACCGGAGGACATTGCCCTGGTCGCTGCAAGCTGCGGCTACCAGGACGCGGCCCCGGTTGTCGCCGAACCTTTCGCAAGCTGGATCCTCTCGGGAGACTTTCCCGCTGGCCGTCCTGCCTGGGAGGACAGCGGAGCGCTGTTTGTGCAGGACATCGAGCCATTCGAGAACCGAAAATTATGGCTGCTCAACGGCGCTCACTCGATGCTCGCCTACGCCGGCCAACTGCGCGCCCACTCGACCGTGGCCGAAGCCCTCGCCGACACGGTGTGCCGGCAGGCAATGGAGGAGTTCTGGGATGAGGCCGCCCGGCATCTGACGCTCCCGGAGCTGGACGTTCCTGACTACCGTGCCGCGTTGCTCGAGCGCTTCACGAACCCGCGGATCGCGCACTTCCTCTCCCAGATCGCCCAGGACGGTTCGACCAAGCTGCGTATGCGGGCTGTCCCTGTGCTGCTGGCGGAGCGAGCCGAAGGCCGTTCCGGGCTCGGAGCCGCCCGGATGATCGCTGCCTGGATCGACTACCTCCGCAGCGGGGCCGAGTTCCACGATCCGCTCGAAGAAGACATCAAGGCGGCACTCGCTCTCACCGGCCGCGAGCAGACGGCGGCCCTACTGGGTCTTGTGGACCCGGGGCTCGCGGAGGACTCCGTCGCCCTCGCCGTGGACAGCCTCCTTGGCGGAATCAGCGACTCCTGACCGAGGCAAATCATTTCACAGTGACACGGAAAAGGCTTCCGTGCCGCCCAAGACCAAGAGCCGCGGCGTCACAGCCGCCAGCAGAGAAAAGGATCAATCATGAAAATCGTTGCCGCGGAAGTCTTCGTGACCAGCCCGTCCCGCAACTTCGTGACCCTCCGGATCACCACGGAGGACGGTGTGACCGGCATCGGCGACGCGACCCTGAACGGCCGCGAACTCGCCGTGGCCGCCTACCTGAAAGAGCACGTCGCGCAGCTGCTGATCGGGAAGGACCCGCACCGGATCGAGGACACCTGGCAGTTCCTGTACCGGTCCTCGTACTGGCGCCGCGGCCCGGTCACGATGGCAGCGATTGCCGCCGTGGACATGGCGCTGTGGGACATCAAGGGCAAGCTGGCCGGCATGCCGGTATACCAGCTCCTGGGCGGGGCGTCCCGCAACGGGCTGCGTGCCTACGGCCACGCCTCCGGCTCGGACATCCCCTCGCTGTTTGATTCGGTCCGCGAGCACCTGGAACTCGGTTACAAGTCGGTCCGGATCCAGACCGCCGTCCCCGGCATCAAGGCTGTCTACGGTGTGGCCGCGCAGGCCCAGGCCTCGGGGGAGCGCTACGACTACGAACCCGCCGGCCGCGGCGCGTTCCCGGTGGAGGAGGACTGGGACACCCGGGCCTACCTGCGCCACCTGCCCACCGTGTTCGAAGCGGTCCGGAACGAGTTCGGCCCCGAGCTGCCGCTGCTGCACGACGGCCACCACCGGATGACTCCGATCCAGGCCGCCAAGCTGGGCAAGGCGCTGGAACCCTATGACCTGTTCTGGCTGGAGGACTGCACCCCGGCCGAGAACCAGGAGGCGCTCCGCCTGGTCCGCCAGCACACCACCACCCCGCTGGCCATCGGCGAGATCTTCAACACCGTGTATGACTACCAGACCATCATCAAGGAACAGCTGATCGACTACGTCCGGGCCGCCTCCACCCACTTCGGCGGGATCTCGCCGCTGAAGAAGGTCATGGACTTCGCCGCCCAGTACCAGATCAAGTCCGGCTTCCACGGCCCCACCGACATCTCCCCGGTCGGTTTCGCCGCGCAGCTGCACGTGGGCCTGGCCATCCACAACTACGGCATCCAGGAATACATGCAGCACTCGGACAAGACCAACGAGGTCTTCGAGCAGTCCATGACGTTCACCGACGGGTACCTGCACCCGGGCGAGAAGCCCGGCATCGGCGTCAAATTCAACGAAGAAGCCGCCGCCGCGTACCCGTACCAGCAGGCCTACCTGCCCTACAACCGCCTCGTCGACGGCACCGTCCATGACTGGTGAGCCGATCGCCGCAGGCCACGCCCGCCACCACATTGTGGTGATGGGCGTGGCAGGCTGCGGCAAGAGCACCGTAGGCGCGGCCCTGGCCGAGAGCATCGGAGCAGAATTCCTCCCTTCGCAAATTTAGACCGCCTTTATTGTCGGTAGCTGAAGGTAGGCTGGCAGCGAAAACTTCCTATTAGAAAGGTGGAGAGCTTGGAGCCTGTCCATGCCGATCTTGTCCCCATCGCCTTAGACCGAGCAGACGGCGGCTCTTTCGAGCGCTTCGTCAACAGTTTTTACCCGGCGATTGTCGGAGGGAATTTCGTCCCTCTTGGAGGCTTCAAGGATGGCGGGGCGGACGCCTATGAGACTCCGATCCATGAGGATGTCAGCTCCGCTGAGCGTTATTATCAGGCGAGCATAGAAGCCGATGTTGAAGGAAAAATACGGCGGACAGTTGCCAGGTTGATCGAGTTTGGACGCAGTCCAAAGAGCCTCGTCTACTTGTCTCCGAGAGAGGTCCGGTACGTCGACCGAGTAGAGCGCCAGCTCACGGACGAGCTAGACGTTACCATCACGATCCGTGATGGCAATTACATTCAGTCCCATGTGAACGACGGCCCGCAGACAATTGCCGCTTTCGACGGTCAGCTGAGACACCACACCGATTTCTTGAAGGGGGTTGGGAAATCTACAATTGTCCCGGTTTCGAAGCACGTCAAGTCGCCCGCAGTTTATGTTTTTCTAGCACAAGAACTACACAGGCAGGATGGTGACTTCCAGCTAGTTAATGCCATGACGGACGCCCTAATTCTATGGGCTTTGGAGGACACAGACCCGGACAGGGGAGTGTTAAGAACCAGCAACGAGGTTTTAAAACGGATCGGGGCGCAACTCCCAGGAGTGCTGCCTCTAGTCGAGCGCCGCTTGTCAAAGCGTCTCACTAGCCTCTCCTCAAAGCATTATCCAGGCGGCCGGGCTATCCGCGCCCATCAGAAGGACGGGCTCTACTGCCTACCGTTTGAAACACGCAAACGAATAGAAGACGAAAGTGCCTCAGATGAGGCACTTAGGGTTCAATTCATGCGAAGCCTCGAAGCCCGCATTGCAGTTGCGCCGAAGCAAGGGCTGGGGCCGGCCGGAGCGCGCGACGCCGCTAAGGTAGCAAATCGCGCCATCCAGCTTTCCTTTGAAACACAAGGGCTCGAGTTCGCTAGCTTTGTAAGCAGGACAGAGGGCGATGCGCGCTCCTTTCCCACCATAACGGAAGCCATCCGAACGGCACTCGTGGAACTGGGCCTTACTGGCAAGAGGGGTGCGCTCATCGGCGAGGCCGCTCTTGGAGCGTTGCGCGGGGTCCTCTACGAGTCGCATGAAAACGAACGCCAGTACCTTCACAAGCTGTCTCTTACCTACTCGCTCCTTTTCACCTTGAATGCCGAACCTAGGCTTGTTGAATATTTCCAGAACCTGGCTGGCGATTTCTACCTATACGTCGGCAGCGATATTCTAATTCGATCCCTCAGTGAGTACTTTCTTCCTGATGCAGATCAGATGACTCGAAATACGCTACGCATGGCCGCGCAGCACGGCGCCAAGCTGGTTCTCACAAGACCTGTACTCGAAGAAATAGCTCATCACCTTCGCGGCTGCGACTGGGATTATAGGAGTCAAATAGCGCAGGTGCAGGATCATCTGCCGTACGAAATCATTCGCGACGTGCCTAGAATCCTCTTGCGTGCTTATCTATACGCCCATATCAATCAAGAGTTGGGAATGCGCCGACCTCGTAGCTGGCAGGGGTACGTACAGCAATTTTGTGACCATGTGGACCTGCATTCGGACGCTGTCTACGACGATCTCCGCAAGTACCTCTGCAGCGCATTCAACATGGTTTACCGATCTACGGAGGACTTGGCGGAACACTACGACAACGATGAGGTGCAACGAGTTGCATCTGCCCTCGCCCCCTACAAGAGAAATGAAGACCTAGCCTGGAACGACGCCATATTGGCTTCTGCCGTATACGGTCGTCGGGTCCAACGCAAGGAAACCCACGCCTCAACCGAGTTTGGGCTAAGTACCTGGTGGCTTACAGGCGAGACGTCCATACTGCGCCACACAAAGGATCTTGTCGCCAAACATGGTTCGAGATATGTGATGCGACCTGACTTCTTGTTGAACTTCTTGACCCTGGCTCCAGGTGCCGCGGACGTACGCACCACATACAGGAACGTATTTCCGAGCCTGCTAGGCGTATCACTAGGCAGACGCATGGAGGCTGGCGCGTTCGATGAAGTGATGAAGCAGGTCGCAGAGGCAGAACAGCTCGATGATGCCCGCCGATCGGCAAGAATTGCCAAAGTGGTGGACCAGCTTAAAAGTCATTCCACCAAGCAGTTCTTAGTTGGCGCCGACCGCGAGAGCGCGCTGGATGTATCAGCGGCACGAAAGTATGGCGACGTGAGCGACATCGGCGATGCGGGGCCATTCGAAGCGAAGCAGGCCTAACAGGACGTCCGCACTAAAGGGGATGGCCGGTGATGTTGCATCGGATGCGATAATCACTGTTCTACTTGACGTAACGGCGGTTATCGGCGTTTCCGGGATCTCAGTTGGTGCGAGAATCCCGCATATCCGGTCTCAGTCAGTTAACCTGGCAACCTACTGGTTGAGGCCGTTTTTTCATTGAGTTGGCAACGCCGAGATCACCGAAACTAGTAACTACAAGGCAATCCGGCCTGTTCTCAACGCGGGATGCCTACGGAATTGCCAAGTTAAGTGAGACGACTCTGACCGGATCAATCTCACTTATGTTGACAAAACCCCATGTCGGCGTTGCCAACAAAACTGAGAACGTCCACCGCACCTGATTGCGAGCCCGTCGAGCGCGAGCACTATTCCAAAAAAGCAGTGGCTTCGCGCTTCCGTGATCATGGCCAGTTAGGCCTCACTTGTGGCCCGGCGCCCGTGGGCGCGTGTTTTTTGTAGGGAAGGCAGCATGCTTTCAGGCGGAGCTGGCACGATAGCTTCATGAATTCCGGAAAACCCCTGCCTCGACGCTTCCTACTCCTGGGTACGGCTGCCACAACGGCGGGCGGCGCGCTGGCGCTGTCCTCCTGCTCCGTCTCGCCCGCGGGCAGCACCACCGTCCCGACGGCTTCCGGCGCTTCAGCACCGCCCGGCCGCCCCTTCCGGATCGGCAAGCTCAGCGAGATCAACGTGGGCGACACTGCCACCGGTAAAGCCAACGGAAGGACCGTCGTTGTGTTCAGAGCTGAAGACCGCAAGGTCGTGGCCTATGACGCAACATGCACGCACGCCGGCTGCACGGTTGCGCCTGCCGGGACCACCTTCGAGTGCCCCTGTCACGGCTCCACCTTCACCGGGTCGGACGGCAGCGTCATCACCGGGCCGGCCCGCCGCCCTCTCACGCCTCTTACCGCCGCCATCGACGGGGACTGGATCACGGTCGTCGCCTGATAATTTGAACCCCAAATCGCACGCGGCTCGTCACCGTGACTGGCGTCAGCTCTATGGGGCTCCAAGCCCAGATGCGCCTGAGGGCACGTTGCAGGAGTAGAAGTGGCTGCCGAACTCCCGCGCGTGGAGTCGTTCGGCAAACCTCGACGCTGCTCCCGCGCAGAAAGCCAGAGCCATAATTCCTCTGCGACGACGGGAAGTCCGCCTTTGGAGGTGCTGGAGGTTCCCTCCAGCTTGGCGAGTAGCGACATCTCTTCGGCCCGTGCGCGGCCCGACAGCGCACGGATCAAACCGTCCTTATTGCCAAACAGAAACAGCAGCACGCGGGGGCTCGAGCCGACCTCAGCCGCCAAGGGACGCAGCGAGAAGTCTGTCCGCCCGTGCTTGAGCACATACGCTTACGCAAGCTCGAGCAGCTCTTCACGCCGCGGTCCAGGAACGCTCCGAGCGAAGCTTTGGCGCTGATCTGGTCAGCCAGACATACGAAGCCGACTTGTAGGGAGCAATACCTCGTCTACCGGCGCAACGTGCGGCGGCCGCTAAGCCCGCCCAACCAAAAGCGTTGCTCCGGACCGCTTCTAACCAAGAACGGCTTAACCAGGAACGACGGCGACACCCCGGACTTGCCGGTGTGTCGCCGTCGTCCCCAACCGCCCCCTAACCTCGCAAGCTGCTCGGCCGGAACCCTGCGGTCGTGGCCCCAGTCAAAGAGGGTCGGGACGGAGGCGGGGCGTCAGCCGCGGAGGCGCTCCATGCCGGGGTCGAACAGCGGCTCGGCGCTGACCGTGGCGGGGATGCGGCGGCCGAAGTACCCGATCTCCACGGCGTCGCCCTCGGAAACCGCGGCAGGCAGCCAGACGTAGGCGATCGGCTTGCCGATCGAGTAGCCGTACGCAGCGCTGGTGACGTAGCCCGACGCCACGCCGTCCACGTACACAGGTTCCTTGCCCAGCACGATGGAGGTGCCGTCGTCGACCGTCAGGCAGCGCAGCACGATGTCCGCGGGCTGTTCCTTGAGCACAGTCAGGGCCTCCGCCCCCACGTAGCCTTCCTTGTCCTTCGCCACCGAGAAGCCGAGGCCGGACTGGTAGGGGTGGTGCTCGGTGTTCATGTCCGTGCCCCAGAGGCGGTAGCCCTTCTCCAGGCGGAGGCTGTTGAACGCGCCGCGGCCTGCGGCGATGATGCCGTGTTCCTGTCCGGCCTCGAACAGCAGGTCCCACAGCTTGAGGCCGTATTCGGCGGTGGTGTAGAGCTCCCAGCCGAGTTCGCCGACGTAGGACAGACGCATGGCCGTGACAGGGATGCCGCCGATGGAAATTTCCTTGGTGCGGAAGTACTTCAGGCCGTCGTTGGTGAGGTCGTCGCTGCTGACCTTGCCGATGACTTCGCGGGCCAGCGGGCCCCACAGGCCGATGCAGCAGGTGCTGCCCGTGATGTCGGTGACGTGCACCCACTTGGTCGGATCGGCGGCGGACTGCTTACGGGCCTCAACGCGCAGGTAGTCGAAGTCAACATTGCTGTTCACGCCGAGCTGGAAGTCTTCCTCCCCGAGCCGGGCCACGGTCACGTCACTGCGGATGCCGCCGTCGTGCTCCAGCAGCAGGCAGTAGGTGACCGCGCCGGGCTTCTTGGCGATGTTACCGGTGCTCAGCCGGTGCAGCAGCGCCTGGGCGCCCGGGCCGTTGACGGCCAGCCGCTTCAGCGGCGTCATGTCGTAAAGCGCGACGGCGGTACGCGTCTTCCACGCTTCGGCCGCCGAAATGGGGGAGGAGAACATGGCCGCCCAGGGTTCGCGCTCCGGCGTCTGCCATTCCGCCGGCAGTTCCTCCAGCAGGGGGCGGTTGGCCTCGAACCAGTGCGGGCGCTCCCACGCGGCCGACTCCAGGAAGAAGGCGCCGAGTTCCTTCTGCCGGACGTTGAACGGGCTGACGCGCAGGTCCCGCGGGGATTCCTTGGGCTGCAGCGGGTGCAGGACGTCGTAGATCTCCACGAAGTTCTGCTGGGAGGTCTCGCTGACGTACTCGTCAGACGTCTGCACCTTCTCGAAGCGGGTGAGCTCGGTGCCGTGCAGGTCGGTACGGGAACGGCCCTCGATGAGCAGCTCGGCCACGGCCTTGGCCACGCCTGAGGAGTGCGTCACCCACACGGCCTCCGCAACGAAGAAGCCGGAGAGGTCCGGGGCTTCGCCGATCAGCGGGCCGCCGTCGGGGGTGAAGGAGAAGATGCCGTTGAAGCCGTCCTCGATGGCGGCGCTGCGCAGTGCCGGCAGCAGGTCCTGGCAGTCCTCCCACGCGGGCGCGAAGTCCTCCAGGGTGAAGTCCAGCCGGGACGGCATCCGGTGGTCGGACATTTCCTCCGCGCCGATCCGGGGCAGCTGCTCCATGTCCACCGGCATGGGCCGGTGGGCGTAGCTGCCGATGCCGATCCGGTCGCCGTGCTCGCGGAAGTACAGGTCGCGGTCCTGGTAGCGCAGGATGGGCAGGTGGGCGCCGTTGGGCAGTTCGTTGAGGCCGCGCTGCTCCTGGAGCGGCGTGGTCTTGACGTACTGGTGAGCCAGCGGCAGCAGCGGCACCTCGAGGCCGATCATCTTGCCGAGCTCACGGCCCCAGAAGCCTGCGCAGGACACCACGATGTCGGCAGGGATCACGCCGGAGGACGTCTCGACGCCGGTGACCTTGCCGCCCCACTGGCTGATGCCGGTGACGGTGGTGGAGCCGAGGAAGGTCACGCCGCGCCCGCGGGAGCGCTCGATCAGCAGCTGCACGGCACGGGCAGCCAGGGCCAGGCCGTCGGTGGGGATGTGCAGGCCGCCCAGAACCTCACGGCCGCCGGTGAGCTGGCCGGTGTTCAACAGCGGGTAGATTTTTTCGCATTCATCGGCGTCGACGATCCGGCTTTCGACGCCCCAGGAGGTCATCACACCCATTTTGCGCCGGAGGTCGGCCAGGCGCTCTGGAGTGGTTGCCAGCTCCAGGCCCCCCACCTGGTTGAAGCAGGACTGGCCGTCCTTGCTCAGGGAGAGCAGCTTGTTGACCGTGTACGTGGCGAATTCCGTCATGGTCTTGGACGCGTTGTTCTGGAACACCAGGCCGGGGGCGTGCGAGGTGGAGCCGCCGGCCAGTTCCAGCGGGCCCTGTTCGACGACGGTGATGTTCTTCCAGCCGCGGCTGGCCAGCTCGTCCGCGAGGTTGGTGCCGACGATGCCGGCGCCGATGATGACGACGCGTGGTGATGCGCTCATGGTGTGTGGTTCTCCTGGTTCGCGTTAGCGGAAAATTAGCGGAATACGACGGTGCGGGTCTTGTTGAGCAGGACGCGGTGCTGGCAGTGCCACTTCACCGCGCGGGAGAGCGCCTGGGTCTCCGCGTCCCGGCCCACTGTCACCAGAGCGTCCGGGTCGAGGGCGTGGTCCACCCGGAAGACTTCCTGCTCGATGATGGGACCTTCATCGAGGTCGCCGGTGACGTAGTGGGCCGTGGCGCCGACCATCTTCACTCCGCGGTCGTAGGCCTGGTGGTACGGCTTCGCGCCCTTGAACCCGGGCAGGAACGAGTGGTGGATGTTGATGGCGCGTCCGCGCAGCTTCGTGCACAGATCGTCGGACAGCACCTGCATGTAGCGCGCCAGCACCACAAGGTCTGCATCGTATTCGGCCACCAGCTCCAGCAGGCGGGCCTCGGCCTCCGGCTTGTTGCCGGCCGTCACCGGAACGTGGATGAAGGGCAGCCCGGCCGCTTCGGCCATGGGCCGCAGGTCCTCGTGGTTGGAAACCACGACGGCGATCTCCGCACCCAGGCTGCCGGCCCGCCACCGGAAGATGAGGTCGTTCAGGCAGTGGCCGAACTTCGACACCATGACCAGCAAACGCTGCGGGCGGCCGTCGTGGATGCTGAAGTCCATATCGAACTCGCCGGCGACGGGGGCGAACTCGGTGGTGAGGCTTTCGGCCGTCTGCTGGCTGACGTCGCCGGCGGCGCCGCTCAGCGTGAAGGCGGTGCGCAGGTAGAGCTTGCCGCTGACGTGGTCGTCGAACTGCTGGTGCTCCACGATGTCGAAACCGCGGTCAGCCAGGAACGTGGTGATGGCACGGACGATGCCCGGCCGTTCCGGGCACGCCAGGGTGAGGACAAATTCAGCGGTACGGGTCTTGGCACTGGCACCGGCTGCGGGCGCGCCTTCAAGGACTGTGGACAAGATTTTCTCCAATGGGGTTTGCGGCAGCGGGGTAGCGGCAGGGCTGTTCGGCTTAGACGTGGCCGTTCACGGTGAGCCCGGGGGGCAGGTTGGGCGCCTCATCCGACTCGATGACCATGATGTCGCCGTCGACAACAGTCACTTCATGCGTACGGACCGGCAGCTTGGCCGGCGGTGCGTCGACCTTGCCGGTCCGGAGGTTGAACTTGGACGCGTGCAGCGGGCACTCGACCTCGCAGCCCTCCACCCAGCCGTCGGTCAGCGAGGCGTCCTGGTGGGTGCAGGTGTCGTCAATGGCGAAGAGCTCGCCGTCCTCGGTGTGAAAGACGGCGATGGGCGGGGCAGTGTTCAGACGCAGGGCTTCCCCTGGTGCCAGTTCGCTGAGCGGGCATGCCTTGTGCATGGGGGGCCTCTTTTCTTGTAGGGAAGGTATATGGATACTGCTGGCGGCCATTTGTTCCGTATAGTTCAACAGCCGTCGTAATATGCAACAGAGTGCTTCCCGTCACAGTGTTTTGTCAAGGGCTAAGGGTTCCGATTACGCGACCTCTCTTTAATGAGTCCCCAACCCCTTGACAGTCACCGTGGCATGGATCACGCTGTTGCATATAGCGATTGTTGTTGCGCTAATAGCAATAGAAAGAGGGTGAAGAAATGCAGACACTTGCGATCGTGGGAGCCTCGCTGGCCGGACTTTCCGCCGCGCGGGCAGCCCGCGCCCAAGGCTTCACCGGACGCCTCGTCATCATCGGCGATGAAGAGCACCGTCCGTATGACAGGCCGCCGCTGTCCAAAGACTTCCTGCTGGGATCCATTACGGCCGAGGACCTGTCCCTGGAGACCGAAACTGACGACCTCGACGCCGAATGGCTGTTGGGTACACGTGCCCTGTCCCTGGATGCGTCCTCGAAAATCATCGGCCTGGCCAATGGCGAAGTTGTCCGGGCGGACGGCATCGTCATCGCCACCGGTGCACGGGCCCGGCAGCTGCCGGCCCTGGCCGGCCTGAGCAATGTCTTCTCCCTGCGCACCCTCGCGGATGCGCAAAGCCTGGCGCCGGAACTGGTGCCGGGAAGCAAAATGGCGGTCATCGGAGCAGGCTTCGTCGGCGCCGAGGTTGCCTCTTCCGCCGCCTCGCGCGGTATGGACGTAACCTTGGTCGACACCAAGCCCGTGCCGTTCGCCGCCCAGCTGGGCATGGAAATGGGCTCCGTGGTGGCCAGCCTGCACACCGCCAAGGGCGTCAAGCTCATCTCCTCGGCCGTCATCGAGGACTTCTACGCCGGTGAAGGAAACGTGACCGGGCTCCGGCTGGCCGACGGAACGTTCGTGGCTGCGGACGTCGTGGTGGTGGGCATCGGAGCCGAAGCCAACGTTGAATGGCTCGCCGGTTCGGGCGTTGAGGTCGACGGCGGTGTGCTGTGCGATGCGATGGGCCGGACCAACGTTCCGGGCATCGTGGCGGTGGGGGACTGCGCGGCCTGGTTTGATGCTGCTGTCGACAGGCACCGCCGGGTGGAGCACTGGACGGGTGCCCTGGAGCGGGCGGCGCTGGCGGTGCAGGCACTGCTCGATGACGACGCCCCGGCGCAGCCGCTGAAGCCGCCGTATTTCTGGTCGGACCAGCACGGGGTGAAAATCCAGTTCGCCGGCCACTCAGCCGGCTACGACCGCCTCGACGTCGAAGCGGACGACGCTGCCGAGCACAGTCTGCTGGCCGTGTACTACCGGCAGGACGTTCCCGTCGCCGTGTTGGGCATGAACCAGCCACGGCTGTTCACCAAGTGGCGCAGGAGCCTGGCGACGTCGGCGCCCAAGCCGGCAGCCGCCGTCGTGCCCTCAGTTTTGACGCCGGCGGGCGAACCCGCCCTTGCCGGTGCCGCCGCGGGGCTTTAGCCCCAACTCTTCTTGTCATTCGTGTTGTTTGTGTTGTTTTGTTAGGAGAACAAATTGTCTGTTGAGGTATCCACCCCGAGCCTGATCCCGACGCTGGGCGGCCACCTGTACACGGATCCGGCTATCTTCCGGGCCGAGCAGGAGCGTATTTTCGAGCAGATGTGGTTCTGTGCGATCCGGTCCTCGGACCTGGACAAGCCCGGGGCGTGGCAGACGGTGCAGATTGGCCGGGAAAGCGTGCTGATCTCGCGGACCCGCAAGGGCGAGATCCGCGCCTTCTACAACGTATGCCGGCACCGCGGCGTGAAGCTGTGCATGGAGGAAAAGGGCGAAGCTGCCCGCAACTTCCAGTGCCCGTACCACGCCTGGACCTATGACTTCGAGGGCAAGCTGATCGCGGCCCCCAACCTGACCAAGATGCCGGACATCGACCGCGACGAGTACGGCCTCTCCAAGGTCCACATCCGCGAATACCTCGGCTATGTGTGGGTCTGCCTCGCCGAGGAGCCGCCGTCCTTCGAAGAAGAAGTGATGGGCGCCATCGAGGAACGCCTGGGCAACGTGCACGCCATTGACGGGTACGACGTGGCAAACCTGTCCGTGGGCCGCCGGATCCGCTACGACGTCAAGGCCAACTGGAAGCTCATCATTGAGAACTTCATGGAGTGCTACCACTGCGCCACCATCCACCCGGAGCTGACCGAGGTCCTGCCGGAGTTCGCCGACGGCCTGGCCGCGCAGTACTTCGTGGGCCACGGCGCGGAGTTCGGTGAAGACATCAAGGGCTTCACCGTCGACGGCTCCGAGGGCCTGGACATCATCCCGGGCGTGGGCGAGGACCAGGACCGGCGCTACTACGCCATCACGATCAAGCCGACCGTGTTCGTGAACCTGGTTCCGGACCACGTGATCATCCACCGCATGTTCCCGATGTCCGCAGACCACACGATCGTTGAATGCGACTGGCTGTACCTGCCCTCCGTGGTGGAGTCCGGCAAGGACGTCAGCGCCTCCGTGGAACTGTTCCACCGCGTGAACATGCAGGACTTCGACGCATGCGAACGCTGCCAGCCGGGCATGGCCTCCAAGTCCTACGCAAAGGGCGGCGTGCTCGTCCCCAGCGAACACCACATCGGCGCATTCCACGACTGGGTCCAGGAAAAGGTCGGCGACGTCCAGCTGACCGGGGAAGCCCTGCTGGGCCTCACCGAGGACACCCCGCCGCTGGAGGAACGGGCCGTAACCCTGCAGCGCAAAGAGGCAGAAGCAACCCCGGCCTCCTAGAGCTCCGCTGACTGAGCCTGCCGAAATCAAATTCGGCAGGTTCAGTCATTTAAGCGGCCTGGGTCAGCCGTAAGCGGCTCGGGGTCAGCGGTGGGTGTAGCCCATCTTTCCGCTGATGGTCAGGCCGGCCTCCTGGAGGCCCGGGATCAGGCCGGGCGTATTTTCCGGGTCAAAGCGGAAGGCGGGGCCGGAGATGCTGACGGACCCGATGACCGTCCCGAAGTGGTTGTAGACGGGCACGGCAACCGCGGTCAGGCCGATCTCAAATTCCTCGTGAACAATGGCATAGCCATCGCGGGAAACCTCGAGGAGCTGGTTTTCCAAGGTGTCCCGGTCCGTGATGGTCCGCGGCGTGCGGGCCGGAAGGCCCACCTTCTGGAAGATCCGCGAGCGTTCCTCCACCGGCAGCGCCGCCAGCAGCACTTTGCCGCTGGAGGTGGCATGAAGGGGCGTGAGGCTGCCCACCCAGTCGGACGTGGCCAGCGTTGACGGGCCCATGGCCTGGTCCACATTCACTGCGTAGTTGGACCGCAGGACGGCGAGGTTGACGGTTTCCTTGTATTGGTCTGCGAGGGCCTCCAGGATGGGACGCGCCTCGTGGACCAGGCTCAGCCTGCCGGGAATGGAGCTTGCCAGGCGCAGGATGCCAAAGCCGAGCTGATATTTGCCGCGGTCGTTGTTCTGCCGCACGATCTCCCTGGCCACCAGCGAGCCGAGCAGCCGAGAAACGGTGGACTTGTGGACCCCCATTTCGTCGGCGATGTCGCTGACGCCGGCGTGTCCGTCCCTGGCGAGGATCTCCAGGATCTGCATGGCGCGGTCCACGGACTGGACGCCTCCGCCTTGGGCGTCCGGATCCCTGCCAGTCCCTGGTTCGTCTCTTGCAGCCATCAGTGGTGCTCCCATGTTGTCGCCGCGACCAGCGGTCAGGCGATGCGCCATCCCTCCTGCTTCACATTCCGATCCTAGACTGCGGCGGACACCACGGTGTCATTTTCCTGAACACAACGTTTATTTCCCGGACGCATAGCTTCCAAATGCGAGGAGCCCCGCCGCGGCAGTGCCGTGGCGGGGTTCCCATGTATTTCTCTGGAGTAGTCAGCCGATTTTCAGGCTGTTTAGCGCTGGTGCCAGCCGTTCCTGGCCCACATATGCATTGAGGCTCTTGCCCCGGCTGAAGCCAACAAGGGTTACACCGGTGTCTGCGGCGAGGTCCGCCGCCAGGCTTGAGGGTGCACTGACCGCGGCCAGAACTGGAATGCCGGCGAGGGCAGCCTTCTGAACGAGCTCAAAGGACGCCCTGCCCGAGACCTGCAGGACGGTTCCGCGCAACGGCAGAAGCCCTTCACGCAGCGCCCAGCCGACCACCTTGTCCACGGCATTGTGCCGGCCCACGTCCTCGCGGAGGCAAAGCAGCTCCGCTTCACCGGAGTCGCCGATCTTGAACAGCCCTGCCGCGTGGACGCCGCCGGTCTTGTCGAACAGGGCCTGGGCCTCGCGCAGCCGCACGGGGTATTCCATGGCGGCCTCGGAACCGTCCATCAGGTAGCGGTGGACCTTCCGGCGCTGGGTCATGCGTGCCACGCCTTAGTCCCCCCGGATCAAATTGCCGGGAAGCGGCGGCTGCAGCTGCGGCCGCCAGGGGAGCGCAAATGCCGGAACCGGCTCACCCAGCTGAACGCCGCGGGACGGAACTGCCATGACGCCGTCGGCGGTTGCCAGTCCGCGCATCATTCCGGGGCCGGTGTGGTGGGCGGGATTTGCCAGGCCGTTGACCCAGCGGAACGGCATGAGCCGGGTGGGCGCGCGGTGGGGGTCGATGGTGGTCCCGCAGGGCACCCGGCTGATGCCGGGCAGCGGCTGGTGGCCGAGCGCGGCCAGCAGCGGACCGCCAACCGTGAAGAGCGCCATGAGGGCGGCGAGCGGATTGCCGGGAAGTCCGACGACGAACCGCCCGTTGGGCAGTTTGGCCAACGCCGCGGGATGGCCGGGCCGCATGGCGATGCCGTCGATGAGGAGCCGGCCGCCGAGGGCGGCCACGGCGTTTCGGAAGTGGTCAGCGCCTGAGCGCCCGGTGCCGCCGGTGGTCACGATGACGTCGGGCCACTGTCCCATCGGCGCTTCGGAGGCACCCAGGGCTGTCAGCCACTCCTCGTAGGAGTCACCGATCCGGACCAGTGGCCCCGGGACGCCCCCAAGCATCTGGATGACGGTGCTGAGCTGGGGCCCGAAGGCATCCCTGACCTGTCCCGGTGCCGGGATCCTGGCCGTGACCACCTCCGAGCCGGTGACCAGCATCTTGACCAGTGGCTTGCCGCGCACCGTCAGCTGGTCGAAGCCGGCAACGGCGGCCAGGGCGATGTGCGCGGGGTTCAAGGTTGTCCCGGCGGGGATCAGCACCTCGCCGGCCGCCGCTTCCTCGCCCGATTTACGGATGTGCTGCCCCGGGCGGGGTTCCCCGGGGGATGCCCCATCGCCCAGCATGAGCATGGCCTGGCCGTCTGCACCCGTTTCAACCCGCCCGCTCTCCACGCGGAGCACCGACTGGGTGCCCGGAGGGATGACGCCGCCTGTGACAACCGGGCTTGCCTCTCCGCTGCGAAGCGCCCTTCCCGGTTCCGTCATTGCCCAGGGGCCCTCACCACTGACCGTCCAGCCGTCCATCGCGGATGAGGCGTAGTGGGGCATCTCCTGAAGCGCGACGACGTCGGCCGCCAGGGTTCTGCCGGTCGCCCCCGCAAGCGGGACATGCTCTGGTCCAAGGGGACTGGCGCAGTCGAAAGCCAGACGGCGTGCTTCCGCCCAGGTGTGCCCACCGTGGGCGACCGGGCCGCCGGCCGTGCCCGGCCTTTCGACCGTCTGAAGGGCTGGAGCTGTCACAGGTGGTTCCCATCGCTGGATGGTTGGCAGGTTTCGTTTCCCGAAAGCGGTGTTCCGGCGCTTACCTCCCCAGGTATTTCAGGCCTCCGAAACACCGTTTACGGGAAACGAAACTGCTGCTCTACGCCCCTGGTGGTGCGGGCTTGGGCCGCACACCGCCGGCGGCCGCCCTGATATTCCAAATATATCGTAAAGATATATCAGTGCGGAAGGGCTGCAAGCATTTGATTTTCCTCTGTCTTGGCCTTCGCCGGTTCCAGCCTCACCACGACGGACTTGGATGTGGGGGTGCCGCTGTCGTCGGCCACGGAGTCCAGCGGCACCAGCACGTTGGTTTCCGGGTAATACGCGGCGGCGCAACCCTTCGGCGTCGAGTAGCTCACGATCCGGAAGTTCTCGGCCCGGCGTTCTGTCCCGCGGAACTCCGAGACCAGGTCCACCATGTCGCCGTCGGCATAGCCCAGCTCGGCGATGTCCGCCTCGCTGACCAGCACCACGCGCCGGCCTCCGTGGATTCCGCGGTAGCGGTCGTCCTTTCCATAAATGGTGGTGTTGTACTGGTCGTGGGAACGCAGGGTCTGCAGGATCAGCCGGCCGGGCGGGACCCGGAGGTACTCCAGGGCGTTCGCCGTGAAGTGCGCTTTGCCCGAGGCGGTCTTGAATTCCCGGTTGTCCCGTGGCGGGTGGGGCAGGACGAAGCCGCCGGGGTGCTGGATCCGCGCCTCGAAATCCTCGAAGCCGTCGATGACAGCCTCGATGTGCTTCCTGACCAGGGAGTAGTCATCCCGGAGGGAGAGCCAGTCGGCCACCGGCGTGTTGGGACGGGGCTGGCCGGCGGCATCCGTGAACACCTTGTGCGCGAGGTTGCAGACGATGGCCACCTCAGACATCAGGTGCTCGCTGGCGGGCTTGAGCCGGCCGCGCGATGCGTGGACTGCGCTCATGGAATCCTCCACGGTGACCCTCTGGTCGCCGGAGCGCTGGGTATCCCGCTCGGTGCGGCCCAGCGTGGGGAGAATCAGGGCGCGCTTTCCTGTCGACAGGTGCGAATGGTTCAGTTTCGTCGAGATCTGGACGGTCAGCCGGGTATTGGCCAAGGCCCTCTCGGTGGCATCCGAGTCCGGAGCCGCCCGCACAAAGTTCCCGCCCATGCCCACGAACAGCCGGACCTTGCCGTCCCGCATCGCCCGGATTGCGGCGACGGTGTCGTAGCCGTGTGCCCGGGGCGAACGGAACAGGAATTCCTGGTCGAGCCGGTCGTGGAAGCCCTCAGGCATCCGTTCGAAGATGCCCATGGTCCGGTCGCCCTGGACATTGGAGTGTCCGCGGACCGGGCAGACCCCCGCTCCGGGCTTGCCGATGTTGCCCTGCAGCAGCAGGACATTGACCACGTCGCGAAGGGTGGGTACAGAGTGCTTGTGCTGTGTCAGGCCCATCGCCCAGCAGACGATGGTGGAGCCTGACGCCAGGAGCCGTTCACCGGTGGCGTTGATCTGTTCCATGGTCAGGCCGGTCGCCTCGACGATGTCGTCCCACTGCACCTTTTCCAGCTGCGAAAGGTAGGACTCCAGGCCCACGGTGTGGCTCCGGATGAACTCGTGGTCCAGCACCGTGGACAAGCCGGGGGTGTTCCTGCCCGCACGTTCTGCGTCGAGCAGGTATTTGCCGAGGCCTTGGAACAGTGCCTGGTCGCCGCCGGCCCTGATCTGCAGGAAGTCATCAGTCAGCTGCGTGCCCACCAGCGTTCCCGAGATGGTCTGCGGGTTCTCGAAGTGCAGGAGCCCGGCCTCGGGGAGCGGATTGACGGATACGATGGCGGCGCCGTTTTTCTTGGCCTTCTCCAGTGCGCTGAGCATGCGCGGATGGTTCGTGCCCGGGTTCTGGCCCGCCACGAAGATGAGGGAGGCCGTTTCCAGGTCCTTGAGGCTGACGGAACCCTTGCCGATGCCTATGGTTTCCACCAGCGCCGATCCGGAGGACTCGTGGCACATGTTTGAGCAGTCCGGAAGGTTGTTCGTGCCCACTCCGCGGACGAGCAACTGGTACACGAACGCCGCCTCGTTGGAAGTCCTGCCGGACGTGTAGAAGACGCTCTGGTCCGGGTCATCCATGTCCCTGAGTTCCTGGGCAATGAGCTCCAGGGCGTCGTCCCAGCCAATGGGCCTGTAGTGTGTTGCACCCTCATCCAGGACCATCGGGTGGGTCAGTCTTCCCTGCTGCCCCAGCCAGTAGTCATCACGGGTTTTGAGCTCGGCGACCGAATGCCGGGCGAAAAACTCCGGGCTGACCCGCCGTCGGGTAGCCTCCTCCGCCACCGCCTTGGCGCCGTTCTCGCAGAATTCCGCAGCATTGCGCTTCTCATGTTCCGGCCAGGCGCAGCCCATGCAGTCAAAGCCGTCGATCTGGTTGACGGCCATCAGCGTCTGGACGCTGCGCAGCGGACCCATCTGCTCCAACGATATTTTCAGGGCGTTGGCCACCGCAGGGATGCCCACGGCCTTGGTTTTCGGTTTGCTGACTGTCAGTCGTGACTCGTCGATGTTTTCGCGAGGGGCCTTCGAAGCCATGGGTTCTTCCTTTAGATCTTTGCCGGGCCGGTTTCGGGGTGTGCTTTGCCTAGGGAACTTCGACGGTGACGATGTCGCCGTTCTCGCGGAAGAACATGCGGCGGCCGCCCCCGAAGGCCCGGACCAGCCACAGGATGCGGCCATCCTCGGTCAGGTCATCGATCCAGCCGCTGTGGCGGACCGTATACGACTCCAGCACGGTGACGAAGTCGCCGGGGATGAGCGCCGTCCAATCCGCCACCACCTTGGTGCTGGAGGGCTGCGGCATGGTGGTGCGCGCCATCACCGCCTCACTCACCGTGTGAGGGCCGGTGTCCGGGCTGCACGGAACTGTTCGCGCGCCGCTTCGGCGGTGTGGAGAAGCAGCAGGGCGGTGGTGACCGAGCCGACACCGCCGGGGACCGGCGTCAGCGCTGCAGCGACCGGGCGGACACTGGCTTCGTCGACGTCACCGACGAGCGAGCCGTCGGAGAGTACATTCGTTCCCACATCGATGACCACCGAATGTTCGGAAACATCAGTTCCGGTGAGCAGCCCGGTTTGCCCCGCGGCAACAACCACGACGTCGGCACCCCTGGTGTAGTTCGCGAGGGGGCCGGACTTTGAGTGGCAGACGGTGGTGGTGGCGTCCTTCTGCAGCAGCAGCAGGGACAGCGGCTTGCCTACAACGGTTGAACGGCCCACCACCACCACGTTGCGGCCAGCCACCGGAATTTCGAAGTGGTCCAGCATTTCCACAACGGCGCGTGCCGTGGCCGGGGCGAAGGCGCGTTCCCCGACGGCGAGAAGCCCCAGGCTCAACGGGTTCGCGCCGTCGATGTCCTTTTCCGGGGCGATGTACTTGACCAGTTCCTGGGTTCGGACGCCCGGAGGCAGGGGAGTCTGCAGGATGATGCCATTGACGGAGGACTCCGCGCTGAGGTCCTGCAGCACGGCGGTGAGCACCTGTTCGGTGGCGTCGTGGCCGACGTCGATGATCCGGCATCCGATGCCGGCGTTTTCCGCGGCGCGCTCGATGGAGCGCACATACCAGTGCGTGGAGCTGTCCTCCGTCGCTACCACGACGGCGAGGGTTGGGCTTGCGCCCTCGTCGGCAATGGCTTTGGCTTCGGTCTGGGCCTGCTGCTGGATCAGTTTGGCGAGAGGCTTGCCGGAGAGCTGGGATGCCGTCATCGGAGGATCCTTTCCCGTACCTGGCGTGACAGCGAGTCAGCCGCCAGAACGACTTTTTCTTCAAGCCCGTCGGTTCGTTCCGCCAGCGCGGCGCGGGCCTGGGCGTCTTTAATGGCTACGACGTTGATGTCGATATTCACCCGGGCTGTGGTCGCGGCTGCCCTGGCCGCGTCGGCTGCCGCGGCAATGTCGCTGATGACATTCGGGTTCGCGATGTCCAGAAGTTCGGCCGCGAGCTCCACCACGGCGCCCGACAGGCTGATCAGCCGGGCCGGCGGCTGGGCAGCCTGGCCCAGCGCGTCGTTGATGGCGGCGGCGCGTGCCTCACGCTCAGCGTCGCTTGTGGCGGGCAGCTTGTAAGAGGCGATCACGGCTTTGAAGGCGGCTTCGTCGGCATCGGCCAGCCCCAGTGTCTCGCCAATGAGCTGGTCGGCGGCGGCAATGATTCTGGACGTGGTCTCTGCGTGCTGCTCATATTTGGCGCCGGTGCTGAATCTTGCCACCATCGCCACCAGGGCCGCGCCCTGCGCCGCGTGGAGTGCCGCGGCCGCGCCGCCACCAGGGGTGGGCTGCCGTGCGGCCAGCCTGCCGAGGTAGTTGTTGATTGTTTCTGAACCGATCATTTGTCCATTCCTGGGCTGGTAGAGGCTGGAGCGGAAAGGGGGTTGCACGCAGCCCGGCTCCCGTTGCGAGGATGAGCCGGGCTGCGTGCCCCCGGAGGGCCCTGCGGGCTGTTTAGCCGCGGAGCCTGGTCATTTTGGGGTCGTACAGCGGCTCTTCCGAAACGGTGGCCGTGATGCGCCGTCCAAAGTATTCGATTTCGACGGAGTCGCCCACCGAAACGGTGGCCGGCAGGTAGGCGTAGGCGATGGGCTTGGCCACGGTGTATCCGTAGGCGGCGCTGGTGATGTAGCCGACGGCCTGTTCTTTGTAGAAGACGGGTTCCTTGCCGAGGACGACGGACCGGCCGTCGTCGACGGTCAGGCACCGCAGCCGGCGGGCGGAGCCTTCCTCGGTCCGGCTTTCGAGCGCGCCCTTGCCGATGAAGCTCTCTTTGGCCATCTTGACGGCGAAGCCGAGGCCTGCCTCGAAGGGGTCGTGCTCGGTGGTCATGTCCGTTCCCCAGGAGCGGTAGCCTTTTTCAAGGCGCAGGGAGCTGAAGGCCGCCCGGCCGGCCGCGATGACCCCGAGGGGCTGGCCTGCCTGCCAGAGCGCATCCCAGAGCCGCTGTCCGTTGTCGGCGCTGGTGTAGAGTTCCCAGCCGAGTTCGCCGACATAGGAGAGCCGCATCGCGGTGACCGGGATCCCACCGATGACAACGTTCTTGGCCCGGAAGTACTTCAGGCCTTCGTTGGTGAAGTCATCGTCGCTGACCTTGCTGACCAGGTCGCGGGCCAGGGGACCCCACAGGCCGATGCAGCAGGTGCCGCCGGTGGTGTCGCGCACCTGGACCCAGTCAGAGGCGGAGCCGCTTTGCGTCTGGTGCCGGGCCGCGCGTTCAAAGTAGGCGGTGTCGATGCTGCCGTTGGCGCCGAGCTGGAAGGTGTCCTCGGCCAGGCGCGCCACCGTGATGTCGCTTCGGACGCCGCCGGCGTGGTCGAGCACGAGGGTGTAGGTGACCGCGCCGGGCTTCTTGTCCAGGTCCGCAGTCGTCAGCTCCTGAAGCAGCTTCAGCGCTCCCGGGCCTGAGATCTCGAGGCGCTTGAGCGGGGTCATGTCGTACATGGCCACGGCGGTGCGGGTTTTCCACGCTTCGGCGGCGGCAATCGGGGAGCTGAACATTCCTGACCAGGCGTCCCGGGCCGGCGGCAGCCATTCCGCCGGCATCTCCTTGAGGAGCGCGGCGTTGGCTTCGAACCAGTACGGCCGCTCCCAGCCGCCGGATTCCAGGAAGAAACCACCCAGCTCCTTGTGGCGGGCGTGGAACGGGCTGACGCGCAGGTTGCGCGGGGAGAGCTTGGGCTGCAGCGGGTGCAGGACGTCGTAGATCTCCACGAAGTTCTGCTGCGAGGTTTCGCTGACGTACCCGGGGGTGAGCTGGACGTCCTCGAAGCGGGTGATGTCGCATTCGCCCAGGTCGGTTTCGGACCTGCCCGTGGTCAGCAGTTCGGCCATGGCTTTGGCAACGCCGGCGGAGTGCGTGACCCAGACGGCCTCGGCGACATAGAAGCCGTCCAGTTCCTTGGACTCGCCAAGGAGCGGGCCGCCGTCGGGGGTGAAGGAGAAGATGCCGTTGAAGCCATCCTCAATCTCGGCCTCTGCCAGTGCGGGCAGGAGCTGCTTCGTGGCCTCCCAGACCGGGAGGAAGTCCTCCAGGGTGAAGTCCAGGCGGGAGGGCATGTTGTGTTCGCTGACGGTCTCGGGGGCGTACGTTCCCAGGGTGTCGACGTCGACGGGCATGGGCCGGTGGGCGTAGGAGCCGATCCCGTAGCGGTCACCGTGTTCGCGGTAGTAGAGGTCCTGGTCCTGGTGGCGCAGGATCGGCAGGGTTGCCCCGTTGGGCAGTTCGTTCCTGCCCTGCTGCGCCGGGACCGGTGTGGTCTTCACGTACTGGTGGGCCAGCGGGAGCAGGGGAACTGCCATGCCGATCATGGCACCGATCTTCGCGCCCCAGAAGCCGGCGCAGGAGATGACGATGTCGGCCGGGATGACTCCCTCGGATGTCTCGACGCCGGTGACCCGCCGTCCGGACTGTTCGATTCCTGTCACGGTGGTGGAACCGCGGTACTTGACGCCCGCGGCCTCGGTGCGTTTGATCAGCAGCTGCACGGCACGCGCCGCGAGTGCCAGGCCGTCGCTGGGGACGTGGAGGCCGCCCAGGATGTTCTCCTCGTTCAGGAGCGGGTAGAGCTCCTTGCATTCTTCACGCGACAGGATCCGTCCATCGATGCCCCAGGAGGATGCGTAACCGAGTTTCCGCTTCAGGTCGGCGAGACGGGTCTCGGTGGTGGCGACTTCCAGGCCGCCCACCTGGTTGAAGCAGCTGACGCCGTCCTCAGTGAGCGAGAGCAGCTTTTCCACGGTGTACTTGGCGAAGGACGCCATGGTCTTGGACGGATTGGTCTGGAAGACCAGCCCCGGGGCGTGGGAGGTGGAGCCTCCGGGCATGTTCAGTGGCCCCTGGTCCAGGACCGTGATGTTGTTCCAGCCCCGGGCGACCAGCTCGTCGGCCAGGTTTGTGCCGACGATGCCAGCTCCGATGATGACAATACGTGGCGTGGATGCCATGTGGTTTCTCCTGCTGATTTAGGTAGTGGGCTTCTGCGGCCTGTGGGTGGCTGCTTTAGCGGAAGACGATGGTGCTGGCCTGGTCGATCAGCACGCGGTGCTCACAGTGCCACCGCACCGCGCGGGACAGGGCCAGGGCCTCGGCGTCCTGCCCGATGGTGGAGAGCGTGGTCGGTCCGTAGCTGTGGTCGACGCGGATGACTTCCTGCTCGATGATCGGGCCCTCGTCAAGGTCTGCGGTGACGTAGTGGGCGGTGGCCCCCACGAGCTTGACGCCGCGGTCGTAGGCCTGGTGGTAGGGGCGTGCTCCCTTGAACCCGGGCAGGAACGAGTGGTGGATGTTGATGGCCCTGCCCTGGAGGGACCGGCACAGATCATCGGAGAGCACCTGCATGTACCGGGCCAGGACCACAAGGTCGATGTTGTACTCGTCCACGAGCTCGAGCAGGCGCCGCTCGGCATCCTGCTTGGTGTCCGGCGTCACGGGAATGTGAATGAACGGAAGGCCGGCGGCCTCGGCCATCGCCCGGTGCGTTTCGTGGTTGGAAACCACCAGGGCCAGATCCCCGCCGAGGCTGCCGCCCCGCCAGCGGAAAATCAGGTCGTTCAGGCAGTGCCCGAACTTGGAGACCATGACCAGAACGCGCTGCTTGGTCTCGTCGTGGACGTTGAACGTCATCTCAAAGCGTTCCGCGATCGGGCGGAATTCCTCTTCGAGCGTCTGCAGATCGAAATCCGTGGCGCCCGAGAAGGCCGTGCGAAGGTGCAGGGTCTGGCGGAGGCCGTCGTCGAACTGCTGGTGTTCCTCGATGTTGAATCCGCGCTCGAACAGGAAGGTGGTTACCGCCTGAACGATGCCGGCGCGTTCGACACACGACAGTGTGAGCACGAACTTGCCGGTCTCGGTTTCTCCAGCGGCTGCCGTCTGCGCCGCCGGGCTGGTTTCTGTGGCTGTATCCACAACGGTCATCTCGAATCCTTTAGATATATGGTTGATCACCTTATTGATATATCAGGGCTGATGGCCAGCGTATACTGGTGTGCGGATGGGGTCAATAGTCGAATGTTGGCCCACAGGAGAGGCGGAGCGGTGGCGTTTGAAGCTTTGGCGACGACAGCGGCCGGAGGTTCGAGGTCGTTGGCCGATGTGGCCTATGAACGGATACGTGACAGCCTGCTGACCCTGGAGATCCGGCCCGGCGACCCCCTCTACGACGAGGGGATTGCCAAGGAACTCGGCGTGGGGCGCACTCCCGTCCGGGAAGCGCTGAAGCGGCTTGAAGTGGACCGGCTCGTGGTGACCTATCCGAGGCGTGGCACGTTCGCCACGCGCGTGGAGGTCACGGACCTCGCGTTCATCTCGGAAATCCGTGCCCAACTGGAACCCCTCGCGGCTTCCCGCGCTGCCAGGGTGGCCACCGCCGCTGCCCGGGACCGCCTCCGCCTCATCGTGGAGGAAGTGGAGGCCTTCGACGTGGACAGCGCTTCTGTCGTGGAGACGCTGCGCCTGGACGCCAGGGTGCACCAGGGAATCTACGCCGCGGCGGCGAATCCGCACCTTGAAGATGCGCTGATCCGCTACGACAATCTGGCAACGCGCATCTGGTGCATGGTGCTGGACCGCCTGCCGAATCTTTCCCGGCATGTGCACGAGCATGTCGAGCTGCTTGAAGCGGTGATCGACGGAGACGAGGCCCGCTCGGCAGAGCTGGCCCGTACCCACGTCGACGGTTTTGAGAAAGCCGTGCGCACGGCGCTGTTTGCTGCGTAACGCTGGTACTGCCCAGCCAAGACGACGGCGGGACGTTGCCCCGCCGTCGTAATCGCGAAAGATGTGTCCCCGTCGTGCAAACGACGGGGACACATCTGTGTGGCAGTGGGCGGCCGGCTGAGAATGGCACCATCCCAGGGCATGGGAGGCATCGGCGGATTCCCCAGCCCTCGCGACGATCCGGGGCACGCTGTGAACGGGAATCCCATGAGGCCCGGTACTTCATGCGTTGCCGGAAGCCGTTCAAACCTGTCGTAGGCCGCCAGGTAGAAGCGCGTTCAGGCGCGAAAGTCAAGGGTGGAGCAGGCTGCGGAAAGCGTCCTTGACAATATCCGTGACGTGCACCACTCTGTTGTTTATTGCGAAGCTCATTGCTCCATACGGAACAAATCGAAGCGGTGCCCAGCGGTTTCGCGATCAGTCCCTGAACTTTAGAGAAGTGCTTTATGCACCAATGCCACTCTTTGAACCTCGCGCCCAGGGAACTGCAGCACCTGTTTTGACGAACCGAACCTGCCAGCCCAGGACCGGTCAGTCGAGGCAAAAACTGAGGCATCCGCAACACTCAGTAAGGGAACACTTTCATGACAAGCACACGTGACGTCAGCGCCGATGAACGTAGCGAAAGACCCGACTCCGTCGACACCTCCATATCAAAAGAGACCAGCTCCAAGTTCAAACGCCGCTTCATGGTGCGGCTTGTCGCTGTCTTCATCGGCGGGATGTTCCTCGACGGTTACATCCTCGGAATTATCGGCCCCGTCAGCGGACTCATGCGGTCAGATCTCCAGCTCGACGCACTATCTCTGGGCATGATCGCTGCAGGCCCGCTGGTTGGTATCTTCGTCGGCTCCCCACTGGCCGGCTGGGCTACTGACAAGTTCGGACGCAAGCCCATGTTCATGGTGGACATGGGCCTGTTCCTGGTCGCCTCAGCGGCCCAGTTCTTCGTGACCTCCGGAGACGGGGCCGTGATCCAGCTGGCCGCCATCCGGTTCTTAATGGGCGTCGCGATCGGCGGCGAGTACTCAATCGGTGGGCCATTGCTATCAGAGTTCTCCCCCCAAAGCTCCGCGGCCGATTGCTCGGGCTGACTCTGATCGCCTGGTACGTCGGTTTCATGATGGCATTCATCATCGGCACGCTCCTGCACGACGCCGGCACCCCATGGCGCCTCGTAATCGGCACGAGCACGATACTCGCACTCGTCCTGTTCCTCGCCCGCTTGGGCCTCCCCGAATCGCCGAGCTGGCTCATTACGAAGGGACGGCATGAGGAAGCACTCGCGATCGCACGCAAGTATGTCGAATCGCCCCAGATGCACGACAGCATCACCGGAGAGATCGATCTGAGGATGATCCAGGAGGCCCAAGCCGCGCAGAGTAAGACCAAAATCAAGGGCGCCTCCTTCGGAATGCTGTTCTCGAGGCAGTACTGGCGCACCACCCTCTTCACCTCAGGTTTTTGGTTCTGCGCGGTCACTCCGTACTTCGCGATCGCGACCTTCGCCGACGACGTGCTCAAGCAATTCGGCTTCGGCGGCTGGACCGGTGGAGTCGGCCTGTCCGCACTTGCGGCCGCGGGTGTTGTCACCACCGTGCTTCTGATTGACAAGCTCGGCCGCCGAATCCTCACCGTGCCCGGGCAGTGGCTCTGTGCAGGCATCCTGCTGATCATCGGAGTCTGGGCGAACGCACCAGCGATCCTCGTGCTCGTACTGTTTCTCGCCTTCTCCTTCTTCAATGCCGGCTACACCACGATGACCCAGGTCTATCCGGCCGAGGTATTCCCCGGCCACCTGCGCGGCATCGGCATGGGCTTCGCCGCGGCCTTCAGCCGCATCGGAGCCGCACTCGGCACCTTCGCCCTGCCATGGGCGATCAGCAACATCGGCCTGGGCCCAAGCATGGTCGTAGCCGCCGCCGTCGCATTACTCGGCGCAGTCCTCTCGCAATGGCTCGCGCCTGAGACGAAGGGGCGCACCCTCGCCGAAATCTCAGCAAACTTCTCCCACTGACACCGGGACTGCACGGGTGCGAAAATCGTTCCGCCAGTTTGAAGCATTGCTGTCTGATAGCCGTCGATCTGTGATTCCCGGGACGGATTTGCCGGGTGAGCCGAAACTGTGGCTCGGACGATTGCGGGGGAGTAGTTTCTCCTGAGTTGTTCCCATGTCGGGTACATCTTTCCGCATGCTGCCGCGGCGGCGCTCGGGTCACCCGGCGCCGCCCGGCGGCTTGGCGCTGTTTTCCGCTTCAAGCAGCCCGGCAAGTGAGCGGCGCGAGCCCGTTAGAGCCGGACAATAGCCCGGCAATAGGTGACTGCGCATGGGCTCTCGGAGGAGAGACGATGCGGTGGAGAGAATGCAGGCGGGGCTGGAAGGAAACTCCAGGCCTGTGGGTGCTGTGGAGGATCCGGCCTTGGCGACCGTGCCTGTCTTTGCCGCGGGGCCCCTTTGAACGACGGCGAGGGCCTTCACCCGCGGCGACCTCGACCGCAAAAAACCCTTCCTCACGTCCTGCAGGTTTTGACGCGATCCTCCCTCACCTTTCGCAGGTTTTGACGCGATCCTCCCTCACCTTTCGCAGGTTTTGACGCGACGCCGTTCAAGTGGTGCGGCACGCCGAACGGCCCCCCATCTGCGGATGGGGGGCCGTTCGGCGGTTGCCGGTTGCTTACTGGGCTATTTTGGCGAGGGTTTCGCGTTCGGCGGCGATGGTGGTGTTGTCGCCGTGACCGGTCCGGACCACCGTCTCGGCCGGGAGCGTCAGGAGGCGCTCACGGATGGAGGTCAGGATGGTGGGGTAGTCGCTGTAGGAGCGGCCGGTCGCGCCGGGGCCGCCGTTGAACAGGGTGTCGCCGGTGAACACGGTCCCCTCGGTTTCGAGGTGGAAGCAGGTGGAGCCGGGTGAGTGGCCGGGGGTGTGGATCGCCTTCAGCACCGCCCCGGCGACCTGGAACTCGTCCCCGTCCGTGATGTCCCGGTCGGCGGTGGTGCCGGGGTAGACCTGTTCCCAGAGGACCTGGTCCTCCGGGTTCAGCCAGATCGGGGCGCCGACGGCGTCGGCGAGTTCGCGGGCGGCGCCGATGTGGTCGTTGTGCGCGTGCGTGAGCAGGATCGCCAGGACCTTCCGGCCGCGGACCTGGTTGATGATCGCGGCGGCGTCGTGCGGGGAATCAATGATCACGCACTCGGTGCCGTTCCCGACGATCCAGACGTTGTTGTCCACATCCCAGGTCCCGCCGTCCAGGGAGAACGTGCCCGAGGTGACCAGGTTCTCGACCGTGACACTCATGCCGAAGCTCCCTGGGTTGCGGCGGGCCGGGTTGTGGTGGCGGGCTGGATTTCAACAACTGAGCGGAGGACCTTGCCCTCGTGCATCTTGGCGAAGGCTTCCTCGACCTGGTCGATCGTGATCCGTTCGGACACGAACGCATCCAGATCCAGGTTCCCGGCCTTGTAGTGGGACACGAGCATCGGGAAGTCCCGGGAAGGCAGGCAGTCCCCGTACCAGGAGGACTTCAGCGACCCGCCCCGGCCAAACACATCCAAAAGCGGCAACTCAAGGACCATCGCCGGGGTCGGGACACCCACCAGGACCACCCGGCCGGCGAGGTCGCGGGCGTAGAACGCCTGCTTGTAGGTTTCCGGGCGGCCGACCGCCTCGATCACCACGTCCGCGCCGTTCCCGCCGGTCAGGGCCCGGATCGCCTCCACCGGGTCAGTGGTCCGGGAGTTCACCCCGTGCGTCGCGCCCAGGGACCTGGCCATCTCGATCTTGTTCTCATCAATGTCCACGGCGATGATCGTCGTCGCTCCGGCGAGTTTGGCGCCGGCGATCGCGGCGATCCCCACCCCGCCGCAGCCGATCACGGCCACCGACTCGCCGCGCTTGACCTCACCGGTGTTGATCGCCGCCCCGATCCCGGCCATCACACCACAGCCCAGCAAACCAACGGCGGCCGGGTCCGCGTCCTCGTCAACCCTGGTGCACTGGCCCGCAGCCACCAGGGTCTTCTCCGCGAACGCCCCGATGCCCAGAGCGGGGGACAGCTCGGTGCCGTCCTCCAGGGTCATCTTCTGCGTTGCGTTGGCCGTGTTGAAACAGTACTGCGGCTGGCCCTTCGCACACGCCCGGCACTGCCCGCACACCGCACGCCAGTTCAGGATCACCCGGTCGCCGGGGGCAACCTCGGTGACGCCCTCGCCAACAGCGGACACCACACCCGTGGCCTCATGGCCCAGCAGATACGGGAACTCATCCCCAATGCCGCCCAGCTTGTAATGCAGGTCCGTATGGCACACACCGCACGTCAGAACATCAACCAAAGCCTCACCCGGACCCGGATCCGGCACCAGAATCGTCTCCACCGACACCGGAGCATCCTTCGCCCTGACAACAACTGCCTTCACTTTATGAACCATGATCTGTGTTCCTTTCGGGCGTTCCGCGACTTGTCACACGCGACCGGACTTTGCGAAGCAGGTGCTTGCATGCTGTCGATGAGGGAAGAGCGCGGTGCCCTGGGGTCGGGCCGCCAATACGCCGTGATGTTTGAGATGTACAACTGATATATGAGTGATCGTATGCGCCGTAACTGACCTGAGTCAACGTGTTGGCGATGCCCCGCAAAGCCGTGCCCTGCCCCCGACGGGCTGATGCAAAGAGGCCCATGACTTACGGTGCCGCGCCTTGTAAGGTCGGGGCACCAGCTATAAACGGAAGTGTTCTGTACAAGGAGAGATCATGGCCGTCGACGATGAAATGCAGATCCTGCGGATGTGGTGCGAGCAGCTGGCGAAGGCGCTGGAGGTCCCTGATCTCGACGTCGATCAAGAACTGCTGCTGGATCTGGCGCGAAAATCTGCGGATCAGGTAATTCATGCCGCGGCGCCGGTGACGGCCTACATGGTGGGCTACGTGGCCGGTCATGAGGCGGGCAGGGGCGGCCCAGGTCCTGCGGGGGCCAAGGAGGCGACTGCCCGGGCAGCAGACATTGCGTTCCGGCTGTGCGAGGACCGGGCGAACAACAAGGGCGGCGGAGGCGGCGGTCCGGCCGGGGCGGCGTAGCCGGCAGAACTCAGTGGGGACCAACGCGAGAGCGGCCGGACCCCGGTGGTACCGGGATCCGGCCGCATCGTACTCAGTGCGTGTTGTGTTTAGTGCCGCTTGTCCCCGCTCGGATCAAGCTCATTCTTGGCGCACCGTTCATCACATTCGTGCTTTGTCACGAGGTCGAACTGGACGCCGCCGTGCTGTTCGACGCCACTGCGGATGGAACGCTCGACGACGGACGTGACCAGCCGCCTGCGCAGCGACAGTGGGTCCCTGCGGAGGTCCCTCGTGAGGGCGAAGCACATCAGGAACATCACGACGACGAAGGGCAGGGCTGACACGATGGTGATCCGTTGCAGTCCGGCCAGTGCCTCGGCGGGCTTGTCACCGCCGGCGAGGAGCATCACCGCGGCCACGGCTCCGGTGAGGGCACCCCAGAAGATCACGACGCCGCGGCGCGGTTCTTCAACGCCGTTGGAGCTGAGCGAGCCCATCACGATGGAGGCCGCGTCGGCGCCGGTGACGAAGAAGATGGCCACCAGAACCATCGCCAGGACGGCGACCGCGCCGGCAATGGCGTTGGGCAAGGGCAGGTGGTGAAGCAGGTCGAACAGGGCGCCGTCGAAGGAAATCGAAGGTTTCCCGTCCACGATCTTGGCCAGGCCATCGCCGGTGTCCGGGGTGGCATCCGCCGTGGCCTGGATGTTGATGGCGGCGCCGCCGAAGATGCCGAACCAGATCACGCTGACGATGCTGGGGACCAGCAGGACACCGGTGACGAACTGGCGGATAGTGCGGCCGCGGCTGATGCGCGCGATGAACAGGCCGACGAAGGGGGTCCAGGAGACCCACCAGGCCCAGTAGAAAATGGTCCAGCCGGACATCCATGTGCGGAGTGCGTCGTCGCCGACAGCCTCGGTCCGGGAGGCCATCTCGGCCAGGTCCCGGGCATAGTCGCCGACTGCCGCCGGGATCAGGTTCAAAATGAAGAGCGTTGGGCCGGCAACGAACACGATGACGGCCAGGACTGCAGCCAGGACCATGTTGATGTTGGACAGCCATTGGATGCCGCGGCTGATCCCGGAGACCGCCGAGGCCACGAAGCAGGCCGTGAGAATGGCGACGATCACCACGAGCACGGGGGTGGCCAGTTGGCCGTCGATCCAGCCGTTGGAGGCCATGCCGCTGCCGATCTGGAGAGCCCCGAGTCCGAGCGATGCTGCCGTTCCGAACAATGTGGCGAAGATGGCCAGCATGTTGATGACCTTGCCGAGGGGACCTTCCACCCGCTTGATGCCGAAGAGGGACGTGAAGACGGTGGAAATGAGCTGCTTGCGGCCGAGGCGGTAGGTGCCGTAGGCCATGGCAACGCCCACCACTGCGTACATGGCCCACGGGTGCAGGGTCCAGTGGAAGATCGAGGTTGCCATCGCGGTCTGGACGGCCGCGGGCGTCTGCCCATTAACCGTGCCCGGCGGCGGGGAGATGTAGTGGTAAAGCGGCTCGGCCACGCCGTAGAACATCAGGCCGATGCCCATGCCGGCGGCGAACATCATCGAGACCCACGAGACCATCGAGTACTCGGGCTTTTCGGAGTCTTTCCCCAGCGGAATGTTGCCGAAGCGGCTGACCGCCAGCCACAGCACGTAGACCACGAACAGGGAGGAGAGGGCAACGAACATCCAGCCGGTGTTTTGCATGACCCAGTCAAGGACCACCTGGGAAGTGGCGGCCAGGTTCTCCCGGCCGACAAATCCCCATACAACGAAGGCCAGCGTGAGCAGTCCGGCGACGCCGAACACTACCTTGTCGAGGCCCCCCTTTTGGAACAGCCGGCTGCTGCGCCGTGCTTCTTCGTGTTCTGATTCGGTTTCCCGGAGGGCCTGAAGGATTTGCAGATCCTCCTGGTGAGGTTCAGGCTCTCTTTCCAACGCCGGGTCCACCCCCGAGGACCGGTCGTCTTCACTGCTTTCATCGATAGTGACGTCACTATTGATTGTCATAAGGGGTTTCCCTATCTGAATTTGGGGCGGCCCAGCTGCTGTCGGCGGTTAGGCCGGCGGCAGCTTCGGCTCGTCCTCGGATTCGATTGTCGCCATCGACAATCTTGGTTACGTGTATGCGGACCACAGGTTCCGCCGGGGGAGGGGCGTCGGTTCCTGCTACTCTTCCGTTCCGCACTGATCAACACGATTCGTCTGCAGCAACAGAGTGCGCCAGCTCACACGCGTTGTCAAGGATTTTTTTGGTGCGGCCGTCATTCTTGACAGGGGATATGCCATACACGATGCTGTTGCTTATCATGACTGTCGTTGCGTATGGCGCAGTTTTCTGACGCCACCGTATTTTTCGGAAGCCAGCCGGTCCGGCACCTCGACCGATTTTCCGGCGTGGCGACGGCAACCGCCTATGCGCGTACGATATTCCTGTCGCTGCCCGGCGGAGGAGTATCTGTCATGCATTTCGCCTTTGTTTGCCTTCCGGCCACGGGACACGTGAACCCCACGCTGCCGGTGGTCGCAGAGCTGGTCCGCAGGGGCCACCGCGTCACGTACGCCACGTCGGCCAAGTACGCGGCCGCCGTCGAATCTGCCGGGGCCGTCTTTTTTGAGAACGGCGAGGACCTGTCCGCGCAGTTTCCCCGGTTCGGTAATGCTGCTCCCGGCAGTCCCGGGCAGGACGACGCCGGCCGGTCGCCTCGGGCGGGCATGCTCGCGGGGTTGGGGTCAGGCATGATGTCGGGACTTCTGGAGCGGCTGCTGGAGAGGGCGCGGGAAGAATTCCCCGCCTTGGTGTCCCGCCTGGCCGCCGATCAGCCGGACGCGGTCTGCTACGACGCCATGACTCTCGCCGGGAAGATGGCCGCCATGAAACTTGAACTGCCGGACATCGCATTGCTCCCGACCTATGCCACCAATGACCATTTCTCGATGCGGCAGCTGATGCCGGCGCGCCCAACAGCAGACATGCTGGCGGCGTGGAAGCAGGCGCGCGAGCTCATCGGGGATTTCGCCAGGGAGCAGGGCCTGCCCGGGTTCAACTTCATGGAAGGACCTCCGGCTTCCCTGAACATCTGCTTCATCCCGCGGGAATTCCAGCCCGCAGGTGACACCTTCGACGACCGTTTCCATTTCGTGGGACCCAGCCTTGGCCGGAGGGGCGGCGAAGAGGAATGGCAGCCCCGTGGAAAGGACGCGCCGCTGCTGTTCATTTCGCTGGGAACCACGCCGTTGAACGACCGGCCGGATTTCTTCCGCATGTGCCTGGAAGCGTTCGCAGGCACGCAATGGCAGGTGGCCATGGCCATCGGCGACCGGATGGAGGCGGCCGAACTGGGGGAGATCCCGCGGAACGTAGAGGTCCGGCCCTTCTTTCCGCAGCTGGATGTCCTGCGGCATGCCGGTGTGTTTCTCTCGCACACAGGAATGAACTCGACCATGGAGGCGCTGTACCTGGGCGTCCCTCTTGTAGCGTTTCCGCTGCAGCCGGAACAGGAAGCCAACGCCCGCCGCGTCGCGGACCTGGGGCTGGGACGCCGCCTGCCCGCCGAAGGCCTTACCCCGGGGCTGATCCGCGACGTCGTGGCGGAGGTCAGCCAGGACCGGGAGATTCGGCGCAACCTTGCGGCGATGAGCCAGCGCGTCCGCAACTCCGGCGGGGCAGCGGCGGCCGCCGATGCCATGGAGCAGTACGTGAGCGGTCCGGCTTAGCGCCGGGTGTAGCCCATGTTGGCGCTGATCCGCAGGCCGGCCTGGCCCAGGCCCTCGATGAGGCCGGGTGTTTTTTCCGGGTCGAAGCGGAAGGCAGGGCCGGAGATGCTGACCGCGCCGATGACCGTTCCCAGATGGTTGTAGACCGGCACCGCCATGGAGTTCAGCCCGATTTCGAACTCTTCGAGGACCACTGCATAGCCGTCGTGGGCGACGTCGATCAGCTGCTTTTCGAGTTTGTCGCGCCTGGTGATGGTCCGCGGAGTCCGGGCCGGCAGCCCTGTCTCCTTCAGGATGCGCTCACGTTCATCCGCGGCCAGCGCTGCCAACAGGACCTTCCCGCTCGACGTCGCGTGCAAGGGAGTCAGGCTTCCCACCCAGTCATAGGTGGCCAGGGTCGATGGCCCCATGGCCTGGTCCACGTTGACGGCGTAATTGGAGCGGAGAACGGCAAGGTTGACGGTTTCCTTGAACTCCTCGGCCAGGCTTTCGAGCACGGGGCGCGCCTCGCGGACCAGGCTCAGCCGGCCGGGAATCGAACTGGCCAGGCGAAGGATGCCAAAGCCCAGCTGGTACTTGCCCCGTTCGCTGTTCTGGTGGACCATCTCCCTGCCAACGAGCGAACCAAGCAGCCTGGACACGGTGGACTTGTGGATGCCCATCTCCTCGGCGATTTCGCTCACGCCTGCGTGGCCGTCGCGGGCCAGGATCTCCAGGACGGCGAGCGCCCTGTCGACGGACTGGACGCCGCCCTGCTGCCCGCCCTCGGCGTCGGCGTCGGCATCGGATTCAAGGACATTGTTCGAAGCCATCTCCCGATCCTATGCCGGGAAGTGTGACGGAGCCGACATCGCGTTAAGCCGGGTAACGCCGTCGGGCGTCGTGCCCGGTCCGGCCGGCCCAGCCAAATCAGCGCAGATCAAGGCGCATGAGCACGCGCGGGAAGCCGTTGAGGACGGAGTCGGTGCCGGCGGCCCTGGTGAAACCGGCTGCCTCGAAGAGCCTGCGGGTGCCCACGTAGGCCATGGTGAGGTCCACCTTCTTGCCCTGGTTGTCCACCGGATAACCCTCGATGGCGGGCGCGCCGTAGGAACGTGCAAAGTCGACGGCGCCCTGCAGCAGCCGGTGGGAAATTCCCCGTCCCCGGTACCCCGGCCGGACCCGGATGCACCACACGGACCACACGTCCAGATCGTCCACGTGGGGAATGCGGCGGTTGCGGGCGAAGCTGGTGTCGGCGCGCGGATGGACACCTGCCCACCCAACTACCTCGCCGCCGTCGTACGCCAGAACCCCGGGCGGCGGATCCTCCGTCAGCAGGTCCCGGACCAACTCCCCGCGGGCAGTGCCCCGCAGCTCCGCGTTCTGTTTGGAGGGGATGCGGTAGCTCAGGCACCAGCACACCGTTGCGTCCGGCCGCTTGGGCCCCACCGCCGCTTTCACGTCCTCAAACTGCGTCGCCGGACGGACTTCGATCGCCATGCCGCCACCCTGCCACCGGCCTGGAATGAAGGCAAGCGCCGGTGGTGCCCAATTGGGTAGCAGATCAGGGCGTTCTGAGCCCTGGGAACCCCCTTAGCTGCTACCTGGTTTTCGGCGCTTAATTGTCGGACCCCCTTGGCAGACTGTGTTCATGGAAGGCATCCGGAATTCGCGGCAACCGAGGTCGATCCAACCTGCCTAAAGAAACTCAAGATCTGGTTCCGGCGGCTCTACACCGCCCCCGGAACCGGAGACCTCGTCGCGATGGACTCGAGACGGCGACTCTTCCCGGCCCCGGTACGCCGCTTCATTCAAATCCGCGACGACACCTGCCGCACACCCTACTGCGACGCCCCAATCCGCCACCACGACCACATCATCCCCTGGCACAACGGCGGCCCAACCAGCCTTGCCAACGGCGCAGGCCTCTGCGAAGCCTGCAACCACACCAAAGAACTCCCCGGCTGGAAAGCCCAACCTCGACCCGGCCCAACCCAGACCCGGACCAAGACACACCATGGAAATCACCACACCTACCAATCCACCGCACCACCGTTGCCGGGCAGGAGGCTGCGGACAGTCGCACAGCCGGGAACCGGCGAAGCTGGAACCGGGCCGCCCCTACCCAGTCGGTCCTAACGCAGGCCGTTGCTGTGTGCCAGGGCGATTGCCTCGGTGCGCGAGGTGGCGCCGAGCTTGCGGTAGATGTTGCGGAGGTGGAACTTCACGGTGTTCTCGCTGACGTGCAGCATGGCCGCGATCGCCCGGTTGCGCTGCCCGGCGGCCAGCAGCTGCAGCACCTCGAGTTCACGGTCGCCAAGGTTCCAGGCGCCGACGTCGGGCAGTTTGCGCTCCGGCGCATCCAGCGGAAGGGTGACGGCGACGTCGGCGCCCCAGCCCTTCATCAGGTCAATCGTCATCCGGCCGTCCAGGACATCCACCCGTTGCAGCAGGCGGACAATGCTGGGGGCCTCGCGGGACAGGTTGCCCTGGCCGTCGTCGCGGACGTTGATGAGGAGGTTCTCGCCGTCGCAATCCCACTGGGTGCGGATGCGCCGCACGTCCGGCTGCTCAACCATGGCGAGCACCAGGCCCCGGACGATGGCCCGGGCCGCATGGGCCACTTCCCCGGGAAGGGCCCGGCCGTTGACCGGAGGTTCGATGAACTGGACGTCGATGCCGCTGAAATGCATCAACGGGCGGAGGTCGTCGCGGAGGCGCTGGAACGCCGTGGCAACAGGCTCTTCAACGAGTTCCGTGGTGCGGTCATTGAGCGTCCGCAGTTCCACCAAGGCTTTGGCAGCGACGTCGGTGGCCGACTTCCGTGCCGCCTCGTCGGCGAGCGAGGGAGCGCGCAGCGCCGCAAGCAGGGTCTCCAGCGTTGTTGAGTGCCGGTCCACCAGCTCCGCCGTGACCCTGACCCGTTCGGCGGACGCCGCCCGGGATTCAATGAGGTACGACGGCGGTGCATCCGCCACCTTTTCGCGGATACGCTCGGCCGCGAGGGTCCACAGATAACGGACCAGCCACGGCACCGGAACCTCCAGACCGGAAAGGCCAGCGCCGCCTTCTCCGGCGCCTTCTCCGGTGACCGGCCGGGGATCGACCAAAACCAGCAGCGCATTCGTGGGCGAGGGGAGTGCAAGGACCGGGTGCTCCCGCCCGCCGATCGGCGCCCGGCCCTGCCACGTTTCATCCCCGGACAGTGTGGCCTTGATGGCGTCCAGTTCGGCGATGGAAACCTGGCTGATCACGGCTTCGTCGCCGGACTTCTTTTGCGGCCGGCCCGTGCAGTCTTCCGTGAAGATAACGAGGGCGCTGCTGCGCAGGTAAGGGAGGGTGGCCTGGTGCAGCCGCTGGGCAATCTCGCCGAGCGACGCCGAGGACAGGGACGCGATCGCCTCAAGCAGGGGCTTTACACCTTCGGCGGTGTCTGGCGTCGGGCGAACAGTGACTTCGGTGGTGACTGACACCTGTCCATTGTATAGAAATCTGAGGGTATGCCTATCCCTTTGGATGGGAAAGACTGTCCGATTATGTCGTGGCGCCCACCCGCCTCGCCTTCGAGGATGGAACCAGGGAAAAACCAATCCTGAAAGACCTCACGAACAAAGGAAAGACTCATGAAGCTCCAAGTTGCTATCGACCTCCTGACCACCGAAGCCGCACTCGAGCTGGCCGGCAAGGTTGCCGAATACGTTGACATCATCGAACTCGGCACGCCGCTGATCAAGGCCGAGGGCCTCTCCGTCATCACCGCGGTCAAGGAAGCCCACCCGGACAAGATCGTTTTCGCTGACCTGAAGACGATGGATGCCGGTGAGCTTGAAGCCGACATCGCGTTCAAGGCCGGCGCTGACCTGGTCACCGTGCTCGGCGCCGCAGATGACTCCACCATCGCCGGTGCGGTCACGGCTGCCAAGGCGCACAACAAGGGCGTCGTCGTCGACCTCATCGGCATCGCCGACAAGGTCACCCGTGCCAAGGAAGTCCGCGCCCTGGGTGCGAAGTTCGTCGAGATGCACGCCGGCCTGGACGAGCAGGCCAAGCCCGGCTTCGACCTGAACGGTCTGCTCCGCGCCGGCGCCGAAGCCCGCGTTCCGTTCTCCGTAGCCGGCGGCGTGAAGCTCGCCACCATCGGTGACGTCCAGAAGGCCGGCGCCGATGTCGCCGTCGCCGGCGGCGCCATCTACGGTGCAGCCGACCCCGCAGTGGCCGCGAAGGAACTCCGCGCAGCCATCGTCTAGGTCTTTCCTGGTTCAAGGCCGACGGCGGCATCCGCCGCCTGGGCGGCCCGCACCGACAGGTGAGGGCCGCCATCGGTGTTTAACTCCTGCGGCTGCTAGGAACACGAATCCCCGTCTGAATCGAGACCGGGCAGGGATTTGAGGACCACCTCCGTGTTGGCACCGCTCGGTGGCTGGCTGATAACCGGCTCCCGTGCCTCTACATCAGCGGCTGCCTCCACCCCGGCCTCCGCCGACCGGTTCTGCGCCGTTGTTTCCTGCGCAGACCTGTTCCTGGTGCGGTGGGTGGTCCTGTGTTCCCCGCGGGTGTGGTGGTCCAGGGCAGTAGCTGACACCAGGATCACAGGGTCATTGGAGACCTGTTGCCTCGTCTGCCCCTGGGCGGCGAGTGCTCCGCCGCTGGCCGTCCCCAGGAGGACGGCGATGCTCGCCACGATGGTGGCATTGCGCGTACGTGTTTTCATTTTGGCCTCTTCCGGACCGGGCGGCCTGCATCTCCGGCGCGGACGTCGTGGAGAAGTGGCCCTTTCTCGAAAGTTACGCCCGCCCGGCCGCGACAAGAACCCTGCCGGTCAGATTAAGAGTGAACTCACAGTTTGATTCCAACAAGAGAACCGGTGCGATCCTCCCGCCACCAGCCTGCTGCTGCCGTCCGGGAGTTCGACGGCGGCCTGAACGCCGTCCGGCAGGTCCAGTTCGAGCGTGAACTGGCCGTGCTCAATTGCCCAGGCAACGCTGATGCGGCCCTGGGAAGTTACGACGGCGGCGGTCGCCGACGTGATTCCGCCGCCGGGCTGCGGGGCGATGCTCACGCGCCGGTAGGCGGTTTCCTCCTCCACCGGATTCTCCGGCAGGCCGATGCCGGCCAGGTGGGTGTACAGGAACGATCCCGCCGCGCCTTTGCTGTAGTGGTTCAGGGAGCCGCGGGCGCCGTGGTCCGTCACCCCGTCCCACCATTCCCACATGGTGGTGGCGCCGGCTTCCAGCATTCCCAGCCAGGAGGGCGTTCCGGTGGAGAGCAGCAGTTCGTAGGCGACGTCCAGGTAGCCGTGGTCGGCCAGGACGGGCAGCAGCATCCCCGTGGCCAGGAACCCGGTGCCGAGCCGGTTCCCGTTGGCACGGATGAGTTCCACCAGCCGGGCCGCGGCTTGCGGTGCCACCTCATCCGGCACGAGTCCAAAAGCCAGGGCGCGCACATAGTGCCCTTGGGACTCCTCGCCGAGGACGCCGTTTTCGTCCAGGTATTCCGTCCGCCAGGCGGCCAGTACCTCCTCCGCCAGGGCTGCGTACTTTGCTGCCGCGGCCGCGTCCGCCAGCACTTCGGCGGTGCGGGCCAGGACGCTGGCGGAACGGAACAGGTAGGCGGTGGCAAGGATCCCGTGGTCCCGCGACGGATCGGGGTTGGGCGGGCTGTCCGGCTCGAGCCACTCGCCGAAGTGGAAGCCGGTGTCCCACAGGAAGCGCTCGTGCGCCAGGGGCACGGGACGCCTGCCGGACCGTCCGGGGTGGCGGGCACCGGCTGCGGCCGCGGCAGCATAGTCAACCCAGCCGCGCATGGCCGGGAACGTCCGGGCCAGCGCCTGCTTGTCCCCGTAGGCCCGCCAGAGTGACCACGGGACCAGCACGGCGGCGTCACCCCAGCCGGCCGAGCCCGCGGCCATGTCCTCAAAGGCATTGCCGGAGGGGCCGTCGCTGGCGGGGTTGGGAACCACCGTGGGCACCCGCCCGTCGAGCCACTGGTCGGCGGCGAGATCGCTGAGCCACTTGCCGCTGAACGCTGCAACATCGAACATCAGCGCCGCCGTGTCCACGAAAACCTGCCAGTCGCCGGTGAATCCCGACCTCTCCCGTTGCGGGCAGTCGGTGGGGACGTCGCAGGCATTGCCGCGGAAGCTCCAGGAAATGGCGTCATGCAGGGCGTTCAGCCGCGGATCACTGCACTCGAACCAGCCGGTGCGGTCCAGGGGAGTGTGCACCACAACGGCGCTGATGTCCTCCGCAGCGAGCGTCCCGGGCAGGCCCTCGAGCTGGACGTAGCGGAAGCCGTGCGTGGTGTGCCGGGGCTCGAAGACATCGCCCGGCCGGCCAGCAGACACCACCTCGTCAACCTGCCCGGCGGAGAGGGGCGTCTTGGTGGCGAAGTCGAAGGCGCGGATGTTCTCCGTGGAAACCAGTCCCGCCGTGTCCAGGACCTCGCCGTGCCGGAGGACCGTGCGCGTTCCCTCCGGCCCGAGGCGGCCCAGCCGGACCCAGCCGTTGATGTTCTGCCCGAAATCGACGACGGTGATGCCGGCCGCCGGTGTTGTCATCCGGACGGGCCCCAGCTCCCCGATGCGCCGCGCCGGCGGCGCGGCCGGCAGGACCAGCCGGGAGCGGTCGTCGTACAGGGGACCCGCGGCCGGAACCACCGGAACCCAGCCATCCGCCGTCGTACTGGCCTGCCGGGCTTGACCGGCTAGCCCGGCCTGACCGGCGCGGAGCAATGCCGGGTCGTGGCGGCGGAAATCGGTGGTCTGCCCGTCCATCAGGTCGGCGCGGGTGATGTGGCTTTCCCGGCAGAGCCAGCTTTCGCCGGTGGCGAGGAAGGTCTGCGTGCCGGCGGCGCTGGTGACCGAGGCCAGGAAGGCGGTCTCGGTGCCGAAGCCGTCCGGCCGCCGTTCGAAGCCGTGCCGGCCCCGGAACCAGCCGTCCGAGAGCAGGGCGGCAACAACATTTTCGCCGCCGACCAGGAAGTCCGTGATGTCCCACTGCTGCACCTGGAGGCGCTTCCGGTAGGACGTGAAGCCTGGGGTCAGCTCGTCCTCGCCCACGCGCGTTCCGTTGACGAAAAGCTCGTAGATGCCGTGGGCGGTGGCGTGCACAACGGCGCGCTCGCTGGCAGGGGCGTCCGGGTTTTGGGCGCCCGGCGCCGTCCAGCTGAAGGAACCCCGGAGCCAGTAGGCGGGCCGGTTGCCGGCTTCAGCGGAACCTGTCTCGACGGGGGAAATCCAGGCGGCGTCGCGGAGCCCGTTCTGGACGGAGCGGTGCGAGGTGTCGGCGGTCACGGCTTCTCCTTGAAAGTGTGCTCAAAGAGTAGCGGATAAAAACCGGGTGCGCACTGTTTTTATCTGCGGTCCTCCACGGGATCGGCGTCACCGGTCCAGGCCGCCCAGTCCCGGGGGTCCACCGAGGGCCTGCCCAGCAGGTAGCCCTGGCCTCTGGCGATTCCCAGTTCCACGACGGCGGCGAGCTCCTCGCGGCTTTCGATACCCTCCGCGGACAGCGTTGCTCCAGTCTGTTCGGCCAAGGCAAAAACGAAGGGGGGCGGAGCCGGCCGGTCGCCTGTTGCGACGGCGCCGGCCAGGAACTCGCGGTCCACTTTGATGATGTCGGGCAGCAGGTGCAGGATGTGCTTCGCCGAGGTGGCGGCCGGACCGGAGCCGTCCACGGCAAGGCGCACACCGTGCTGGCGCAGGGGGCTCAGGACCGAGGCGAGGCCCGCGAGTTCCCGGTCCGCAATGTCGCCCATGATTTCGATGACCATCCGGTCCGGGTGGACCGTCCCTCCCAGCATCAGCGCCTGAACGCGCGGATCGGCGCATGCGGTGGGGCTGAGGTTGAACGACGCAAAAAGGTGGGGCGGAATCTCTCCCGCTGCGGAAAGGGAGAGGTGCAGGGCTGCGATTTCCAGGTCCGGGCCCAGTCCCATGGCTGCCGCTCCCCGGAACCAGACGTCTGCGCTGGTCCCCTCGTGGCTGACGAACCGTGCCAGCGCCTCAACCCCGATCACTCCTCCGCCGGGCAGTTGCCTGATGGGCTGGAAGGCCGTCAGCAGCATCCTCTTTGCCGGTGCGGCCGGGGCCGGCCCGGCAGCATCCTCCGACGGATCCTCATGTGAAGAGTCGGGAACGTTCCTGGTGCTGATCAGGTGGTGCAGCAGCGCCTGTTCGGGGTCATCCATGTGGGCCGCCAGCAGGTCGAGCAGCTGCTCCCTGGCCCAGGCCTTCTGCGGATCGGAGTCTGCCAGCACATCGCTGATGATCTCCAGCACCTGGCGCCGGAGCGTTTCTCCGTCCACGTTGCGGAACAGTTCCGGTGTATGTTCACCGTCCGGAGGCGACTCGTCCATGGCCATCACACTACTCCTCGGTAGTTGGTGCCGCGATTGAGGGAACGCCGGGGATGGGGCCATCCGTTACTCCGGGACGGTGCGGGGCCGCTACCCTGAAGCGGTGCGGACGAGGCGGAAAACAGGCAGTTACGAGGTGGGCCGGGCCAAGCGTGCCGAAATTCTGGACGCTGCCATACGGCTCTTTGCGGCCTCGGGATATCACCGGGTGCCGCTGTCGCAGGTCGCCGCCGACGTTGGACTCAGCGAAAGCGGGCTGCTGCACCACTTCCGCTCCAAAAGGCATCTCCTGCTGGCGGTCGCCGAGCGCCGGCTGGAGCAGACCGCGCTGTGGTGGAGTTCCGTCCAGACGGACGGCAGCGACGATCCGCACGAGCTGTTCCGCTCCATGGTCGAGTCCACGCGCAGGATCGTGGCTGAGCCGGGCCTCATCGAGCTGTTCGTGCTGGTTTCTGCTGAGGCCGCGGACCCGGCTACGCCCGCCCACCAGCTGTACGGCAAGTGGTACGAGCGGGCGGTGGACGAGACAGCACAGGTCCTTGCCCGCGGGGTGGAAAGTGGCTACTTCCGGCCGGACACGGATGCCCAGGCCGTCGCGCGGGAAATCATTGCCGTCAGCGACGGGCTGCAGTTGCAGTGGGTCCTCTCCGGGGGCAAGCTGGACCTGGTTGGGGGGATCCGCGACTACGCCCGCCGGCTGGCCCGCTCGATTCTGGTGAGCGGGGTTCTGGTGGACGGGGTTCTGGTGGACGGGGACGGGCCGATCCTCTAGGTCCGCCACGTCCTAGGTGCCGGGCACCCGGACCAGCTGCAAAAACCCTTCAAGGTGCGCGGCCATGTCCACGGACTCGTCGTACAGCCAGGCCAGCTGGACGCCTTCAATGAGTGCGGCGATCTGCCGTGCCAGCACGGCGGAATCGAGGCCGGGCAGAATGCGGCCCGCGGCAACCTCCCGCTCGATTTCTGCACGCAGTGAGCCGATGATGTCCCCGTCGCGGCGCCGGATGAAGCCGTGGGCCGGATGGTCGGGCCGGACGGCTTCGGCGCGCAGGGTGGCATCCAGCTGGATCACGCCGCGGATTCCGGCGTTGCGGCGCATGACTTCCGGCACTGTTTCGAGCAGGCCCAGTTGCTCCAGCAGGGTGCGCCGCCACGGTCCTTCCTGTTCCTCGCGCCGGACCAGGACGGCCTCCAGCAGGGCGTCCTTGCTCCCGAAATGGTGCAGCAGTGCGGTGTGGCTGGTCCCGATTTCCTCGGCGATCTGGCGGATCGACAGGCGCTGGAACCCCTTCTCCGCGAACACCGCAAAGGCCGCGTCCACCAGTTCGGCCCGCTTGCGCTCGCCGTTGGCGTAGGGCGCCCGCCGGCCGCTGCGCGCCGGCTGCCGTGCCGCCGTTGTCTCCGTCATGCTGCGCTCCCCGCGGCCGCGGCCGCCTTGGCTGAAGTCTTGCCTTCCCGAGGTTACCAAGTTTCTTTTCCACTTTGGTCAAGAAAATCACACCAAAGTATTCCAACTTGGAAAATGTTTGCCTAAAGTGAAGCCCAACCACAGAAAGGAACTCCATGACCGACCTCCAGCACTTCCCCGACACCTTCCTCTGGGGTGTGGCCACCGCGGCGCACCAGGTGGAGGGAAACAACACCAACAGCGACACCTGGCTCCTCGAGCACCTGCCGGGCACGATCTTCGCCGAGCCGTCCGGGGATGCGATCGACCACTACCACCGCTACCGCGAGGACATCGCCCTCATCGCCTCGCTGGGGTTCACCACCTACCGTTTTTCGCTGGAGTGGGCGCGGATCGAACCCGAGGAAGGGTATTTCTCCGCCGCGGAACTGGACCACTACCGGCGGGTGCTGGAAACCTGCCACGAGCACGGCCTGACGCCGGTGGTCACCTACCACCACTTCACCTCGCCCCGCTGGCTGCTCGCCGCCGGCGGCTGGGAGGACGAGGCCACACCGGAACGCTTCGCGCGCTACTGCAGCCGCGTGACCGAACACCTCGGTGACCTGATCGGCGTCGCCTGCACCCTCAATGAACCCAACCTGCCATGGCTCCTCAAGGCACTCGGCATCGGCGGCGAACCGGCGGAGCGGCGGGCGGACGTTCCGCTCTGGTCGGCGGCAGCCGGGCGCCTGGGCATCGAGGCCGCGAAGGTTGCGCCGTTCCAGTTCACCGTGTCCGACGCCGGCTTCGACATCAAGCTCGCGGCCCACCGTGCCGGGCGGGACGCCATCAAGGCGCTCCGGCCGGAGCTGCTGGTCGGGTGGACCCTCGCCAACTCCGATATCCAGGCGGCCGAGGGCGGCCAGCAGGTGGCGGACCAGGTGCGCCGGGACGTCAACGAACGCTTCCTGGAGGCGTCGCGCGGCGATGATTTCGTGGGCATCCAGACCTACGGCCGGACCGTGTTCGGCCCCGACGGCCTGGCCCCGGCTCCCGAAGGCGCGCCCACCAACGCCATGGGGGAGGAGATCTACCCGCAGGCCCTCGAGGTGACCATCCGCGAAGCGGACCGGATTGCCGGCATCCCGGTCATGGTCACCGAAAACGGATTGGCCACCGACGACGACACGCAGCGGGTGGAGTACCTCCGCACTGCCGTGGCCGGGGTCTCGGCCTGCCTCGCCGACGGCATCGACGTCCGCGGCTACATCGCCTGGACGGCCTTCGACAACTTCGAGTGGATCTTCGGCTACCGGCCCAAGTTCGGCCTCATCGCCGTCGACCGCACCACCCAGGAGCGCACGCCCAAGCCCAGCGCCCACTGGCTGGGCGGCGTGGCCCGGGCCGCCCAGGAGCGGCTCACCGCGGTGGGCTGAAACATGCCGGGCTGAAACAGCCCAAAAGAAGCACAACGGCGGTCCGCACCTGATGGTGGGGGCCGCCGTCGGCCGTGGTTAACGCCGTGCTGACATCCCTTCCGTGGGCTGCGTGTTGTAGCCCAGGTTTCGGGAGACGGCCCTGGCGGTCGCCTGGACGGCCGGCGCCAGCACGTTCGGGGGAGTGGCGCCGTCGGGAACCACTATGGACAGCGCCGCGGCGACGGACCCCTCGGCGTCGAAAATCGGCGAGGCGACGGACACCGTCCGGGACGGCGCGGACCTCCTGATCATGGCGACGCCGGTGCGCCGGACGTCGGACAGCGTCCGCCGCAGCTGCCCCTCCGGCATGGCGTCAACGCCGGCTTCGGCGTCCGGCGGCTGCCGGATGACCGCTTCCTGGAATCCCGCATCGGCGCCGGCCAGCAGCACCAGGCCCACCGCCGTCGTACGCAGCGGGGCGCGGCCGCCCACCCGGTACGCCACCTCGGTGGCCTCCTTTGAGGACAGGCGCTCGATGAGCACGGCCTCGTTCTTGTCCCGAACGGCCAGCAGCACGTGGTGCCGGGTGACGGCAAAGAGGTCCTCGAGGTAGGGCAGGGCGATCTCCCGGACGCCGTGCCCGCGGGGGGACAGGGACGCCACCTCCCACAGCCGCACGCCCACCACGTAGCGCCCGTCCTCGAGCCGTTCCAGGGCGCCCCACGCCACCAGCCGGGCGATGAGGCGCAGGGCCGTCGGAGCCGGCATGCCCGCATGGCGGGCCATTTCTGACAGCGTCAGCGCCCGACGGCGGTCGGTAAAGACGGCGAGCAGGCTCAGTGCCCGGTCAATCACCGGTTCGCCCTGTTTGGGGCGCTTGCCGCGCTGCGGGGCCGTTTCTTCCTGTCCTGCTTCAGCCGTCACCGGGGTCCTTTCGTCAAGCCGTGGAGTGACCAGCACCACAATAGCGTTTCAACCAATGAAATTACCGTGGGGCCCTTGCCGCCGTCCCAACGATTCTTGAAGAAGCCGGTCACCGGAAGCCATCTGACGAGAGGGCGCCGACCGAACGGCCCGCGATGCGGTCGATGCAGACCGCACCGGGCTCCCCCCAGATGTTGATTCCCGTTCGTCATCGAGAATGCAAAGGCGCACACATGAAACTCCTTTCCACCCCCGCCCGCCGGAGCGCGGCCGTCCTGGCCGGTGCGCTCCTCCTCACCCCGCTGACCGCCTGCGGCGGCGGAACCCAGGCCGCAACCGCCGTCGACAAGAGTGCGCTGACCATCGCGGTCGACAGCGACAGCGCTTCCTTTGGCTTCGATCCGCTGCGTGTTGCCGACGCGCAGCGCCAGTTCTTCGAGGGCCTCTACGAGAACCTCATGACCCTGCAGCCGGACGGGTCCGTGGCACCGGGCCTGGCCAAGGAGTTCAGCTACAGCGCGGACAACACGGTCCTGACGCTGACCCTCAAAGAGGGCGTCACCTTCACGGACGGCTCCACCCTGGACGCGGCACTGGTCAAGGCGAACCTCGACCGACGCAGCGACCCGGCACTGAGTGCCTACTCAGCGATTGCCAAGGGCGGCGCGCAGGAAGTGACCTCGGTGACCGTCGCCGGCCCCACGAAGGTGGCCATCAAGTTCGCCAAGCCGCAGCCAGGGTTCGAAAAGAACCTCACCGGCACCATGGGCATGATCGTCGGCAAGACGGCCGCCGCCAAGAGCGCCAGCCTCGCCACCACCCCGGACGGCTCGGGCCCCTACACCCTCGACGCCACCGGGACGGTCAAGGGCAACAAGTACGTCTTCACCAAGAACGGCAAGAGCGCCGACGCCGCCAAGTACCCCTACACCAAGATCACCTTCAGCGTCATCCAGGACCCCCAGGCCCGCGCCAACGCCCTCGTCTCCGGGCAGGCCGACGTGGCCATGCTCACCTCCCCCACGGTGGACTTCGCAAAGTCCAAGGGCCTCGGCGTGTCCCAGATCGGCGGCACCCTGCACACCATGGTCTCCTTCGACAAGATCGGCAAGACCGCGCCGGCCTTTGCCCAGGAGAAGGTTCGCCAGGCATTCCAGTACGCCATCAACCGCCAGGCCCTCGTGGATGCCCTGCACAAGGGGGACATTGCGGCGTGGAACGCCCTGCCCAAGGACTCGGCCGGCTTCACCGAGGAACTGAACACCCGGTTCGCCTACGACCCGGCCAAGGCCAAGAGCCTCCTGGCTGAGGCCGGCTACGCCAGCGGCTTCGAGTTCACCATTGTGGGCAGCGCCGAAACCCAGACGGACCTGCAGGCCGTCCAGAAGGACCTGGCCGCCGTCGGAATCAAGATGAACATCAAGATGGCCACCTCCACGGACGAAGCCTTCGCGGCCGTGGCAACCACGCCCCTCGGCTACGCCGCGCTCGGCTGGGACAACCCGGTGGGCCTGATGTACGGCGTCGTGCTGAACGGATTCACCAACGTGCAGAAGGCCACCGATGAGCAGCTGAGCGCCGCCACCGGCGAGGCAGCAGCCGCGAAGGACGATGCCGCAAGGAAGACCGCGCTGACCAAGCTGAACACGCGTCTGGTGGAATCCGGCTGGATGATCCCGCTCTACGAGTCCCTCACCAACCAGGGCTACAACACCAAGAAGGTCCAGCAGGTGAAGTTCGCCGGCACCAACGCCTACCCGCTGCTGTCCTCCTACGCCCCCGCCAACTGATCCATCCACCGGCCGGACGTCTTCCCCGCACGGAAGACGTCCGGCCGGACACCTGACCAATGGAGGTCTTCCCATGGCAATGTTCATCGCCAAGCGCCTGCTGATGGCGTTCGCCACCGTGCTGGTGGTCGCGGTGCTGGCATTCCTGCTGGTCCACGCCATGCCCGGCAGCCCGGGCGCCGTGTCGCTCGGTGCAGGCGCGGCGCAGGACGCCATCGACGGGGTCAACCAGCGGCTCGGCTGGAACGATCCCCTCGTGGTCCAGTTCTTCCGCTGGCTCGGCGACGCCGTCCAGGGCAACCTCGGGACCTCCCTGATTGACGGAAGGTCCGTCAGCGCCGACCTCGCCAGCCGGCTTCCGGTCACGGCATCACTTGCCGCCGGCGCCACGGTGCTCAGCGCCGTCCTCGGGATCGGACTGGGCGTCACCGCAGCCGTGCGCGGCGGCCTCCTGGACCAGGTGATTGGAGGTTTCGTCGGTCTCCTGGTGGCCCTGCCCGCGTTCTGGATCGGCATCATCTTCGTCTACCTGTTCGCGGTCCAGTCGTCGGTGTTTCCCGCCACCGGCTACGTTCCCTTCGACGTTTCGCCGCAGGACTGGGCGCTGTCCCTGGCGCTGCCCGTCATCACCCTGGCCGTCGGCGGCGCGGCCTTCATCGCCCGCCAGACCAGGGCCTCCATGCTCGAGGCACTGCAGCAGGAACACATCCGCACCCTGCGGGCCACTGCCACCCCCACGTGGAAGATCCTCTACGTCCACGCGCTGCGCTACGCCAGCCTGCCCATCGTTGCCGGCATTGCCCTGCAGTTCATTGGCCTGTTCGGCGGCTCCGTCATTGCGGAGCAGCTGTTCGCGATGCCGGGCCTCGGCCAGGCCGTCCAGTCCTCCGTCAACACCCATGACGCCCCGGCGGTCCAGGGCGTGGTGGTCATCGCCACCGTCGTGGTGGTTGCCGTGAACCTGGTGCTCGAACTCGCCACCAAATTCCTTGACCCGAAGTTGCGTGCCTCATGATCCCCTCCATTGCGCCCACTGCAGCCCCGCGGAAGACCGTCCTGGCGAAGTTCTCCGGGCACCGCCTCCTCGCCTCTCCTGGCGGCCTGGCCGGTACGGTCTGGCTCGCCGCCCTGGTGGCCGCCTCCCTCACCGCATCCTGGTGGCTGCCGTACAAAACCGAGGACCAGGACTTCACCGCCGTCCTCTCCGGCCCCACCGCCGCCCACTGGCTGGGCGCGGACGAACTGGGCCGGGACCTGCTCAGCCGTATTTTCGCCTCAGCAGCCGGAACGTTGGGGACGTCGTTCATCACGGTGCTTGTCGGCGTCGGGCTTGGAACCATCCTGGCCATGACCGCCGCTGCCGCCGGCGACCGCGCCGAGGGGGTCATCAGCCGGGTCACCGAAATCATGATGTCGCTGCCCGGCACCGTCATCATCCTGGCCGTCATCGGAGCCGTCGGGACAAACATCCCGCTGATCATGGCCATTCTCGGCGTCCTCATTTCCGCCGGCATCTACCGGGTCATGCTGGGCCAGGCCAAGTCGCTGCAGTCCCAGCTTTATGTCGACGCGGCCAAGGTCGACGGCGTCGGCACACTGGGCATCAGCGTCCGCCACGTGCTCCCTGGCCTGACCAACACCATCGTGGTGCAGTCGGCCCTGATCTTCGCCGTTGGCATGCTGATCCAGGCGGGCCTGGCGTTCATCGGCTTCGGCCCGCCCATCCCCGAGCCGAGCTGGGGCGGCATGATCCAGAGCGCCTCCCAGCACGTCTACGACGCGCCCTGGCTCATGGTTCCCAGCGGCGCGGTGCTGGCCCTGACTGTCCTTTCCGCCAATGCGATCGGCAACGCCCTGGGCAAGTCCCCGAACGCTGCCGCATCACACCTGCCCTCGGCGGCCATCCGGCGGAAACGCGCCGCGGATGCGGCAGCAGCCGCTGCCGCCGCGCCTCCGGTGGATGATGCGCCCGGCGCCGGCCAGCTCAGCGTCCGCGGCCTTTCGGCAGCGGTCGACGGCGGCACCCCGCTGGTCACGGACGTCTCCTTCGACGTCGAAGCCGGCACCGTCCTCGGACTGGTGGGGGAGTCGGGCTGCGGCAAGACCATGACCGCGCTGTCCCTGCTTGGGCTGCTGCCGTCGGGTGTGTCCGTCGCCGGCGGACAGATCCTGTGGGACGGCCGGAACCTGGCCGCCGCAACGGAGAAGGAGCTGGAAGCCGTCCGTGGCCGGGACATCGCACTGATCTCGCAGGAGCCCATGCGGGCCCTCGACCCCATGTTCACGGTGGGCTACCAGCTGACCGCCGCCATCCGCCGGCTCCGCTCGGTGGGCAAAGCTGATGCCCGCGGGGAGGCCCTCAGCCTCCTGGAGAAGGTGGGCATCGTTGACGCCCGGCGCATCCTGAAGGCCTATCCCCACCAGATCTCCGGCGGCATGGCCCAGCGCGTGGCCATCGCACTGGCCCTGTCCGGGAAACCGCGGCTGCTGGTGGCCGACGAGCCCACCACCGCCCTCGACGTCACGGTGCAGGCCGAAATCCTCTCACTGCTGCGCTCGCTGGTGAAGGACACCGGCATGTCCGTGGTGATGGTGACGCACGACCTCGGCGTTGTCGCGGACATCTGCGACAACGTGGCCGTCATGTACGCGGGCCAGGTGGTGGAGAGCGGCCGGACCCCAAACATCCTGGACAACCCGCGCCACCCGTATACGCTCGCGCTGCTGGCCGCGGACCCGCACGCCAACACTGCCGACGACATGCCGGAGCGGCTGGCCACGATCAAGGGACAGGTCCCGCAGCCCAAGGACTGGCCCACCGGCTGCCGCTTCGCCGCCCGCTGCCAGTTCGCCGGATCCGCCTGCACCACCCCCGTTCCGCTGCTGCCCTCCGGCTCGGAAAACGGGGAGGTCCGCTGCGTCAAGGCGGATGAGCTCGCCGTGGGGGGCCTGGCCTGGGTCGCCACCGAAGTGCCCACACACCGCGTACTTGAGATCTCTGAAAAGGACATGGCATGAGCATCAGCACCGTAGAACGCGAGGACGCCGAAGCAGTCCTGCCAGTCCCGGCCATTCTGGAGGTCAAGGACCTGGTGGTCCGCTACGGCCGCGGCCGTAAGGCGGCCTCGGCACCCGCCGCCGTCGACGGCGTGAGCTTCACCATCCGCCCCGGCGAAACCGTGGGGCTGGTGGGGGAGTCCGGATCGGGCAAGTCCACCATCGGCAAGGCCATCCTTGGGCTGCAGACGGTGTCCGGCGGCTCCATCAGCTTCCAGGGCAGCGACATCACGCACGCCGGCACGGCGAGGCGCCAGGACCTCGGCGGCGACCTGCGGGCCGTGTTCCAGGACCCCAACTCGTCGCTCAACCCGCGCAAGACCGTCGGCGCCTCGCTGGCCGAACCGCTGCGCGTCCGCGGCATCTCCGCCGCAGAGGCGCGGACCCGGGCCGAGGAGATGCTGGAACGGGTCGGACTTCCGCGCGACGCCGTGGACCGCTACCCCAGCCAGTTCTCCGGCGGCCAGCGCCAGCGCATCTCCGTGGCCCGTGCCCTGATCTGCGAACCGAAGCTCGTGGTGTGCGATGAGGCTGTGAGCGCCCTGGACCTCTCCACCCAGGCCCAGGTGCTGAACCTCCTCGCCGACCTGCGGGACGAACACGGCCTCAGCTACCTGTTCATCGCCCACGACATCTCCGTAGTCCAGTTCCTCGCCCAGCGGGTGGTGGTTCTCTACCGCGGCCAGGTCATGGAGAGCGGACCGGCCGCAGCCGTCACCGAAAACCCGAAGCACCCGTTCACGCAGGCCCTCGTGGCGGCGTCCCCGGTGCCGCGCCCCGCGGAGCAGGCCGAACGCCGGAAACTGCGGGAATCCCTCGGTGTCCGGACCGCTGCAGCTGTGGCTGCATCGGCAGGAGGCTGCCCCTTCAGCCAGCGCTGCCCCCTTGCCACCGAGCTCTGCACCGCCGAACGCCCCGCCCTGCGGCGGGCAGGCGAGTCCGACGTCGCGTGCCACTACGCCTGACCTGCCGTTCGCAGTTTCACCCCCCAGACAGGAGTGCTTCGTGACCCCAGAGTCCCTTGCCGCCGCTGACAGCACCGTCACCGCCGATGGCTTTGCCCCGAAAACAGCGGCGATGCTGCCGCGCCGCGTGCCCACCCCGCCGCCGTTCCCCGCCTTCCAGACGCCCGGCACGCCCGAGGAAGTCTCCGAGCACTCGCTGCTGCACCGGGAGTTGAACTACGCGATCGCCGTCGGCTTCCGCCGGCTCTCCATGGACGTCTGGCTGCCGCGCAACCCCGGCGGCGACCGCGTCCCGCTGGTGGTCTGGATCCACGGCGGAGCGTTCCAGCTGGGTGACCGCCGGGAACTGCCGTCCACCTTCCAGCCCAATTCGGTCTTCCGCCTGCTAAACGAGGCCGGAATCGCCTGCGCCACCGTGGATTACCGGCACGCGCTGGAGGCTCCCTTCCCGGCCCAGCTGCACGACATCAAGGCGGCGGTCAGGTACCTGCGCGAGCACGCTGAGGTGCTGGGCATCGATCCTGAACACATCGGCGCCTGGGGCGAATCGGCCGGCGGCCATCTTGCCGCACTGCTTGGCCTGACCGGAAGCCGGGAGGACCTTGAGGGCGGACTGGGCGTCCAGGGGCAGCCGAGCTCGGTGACCGCCGTCGTCGATTTCTACGGCGTCTCCTCGCTGACCCGGATGCCGCCGATGGAGGCGACCACCAGCTTTATGAGCAGCGCCCTGCTCGCGGCCGTGCCGGAAGGCGTGTCCCTGGAACCGGGTCCCATGCTGGTGGGTAACTCGCACGATCCGGCCCTGCTGGATGCCGCCAGCCCGCTGGGCTATGTCACTCCGGACGCGCCGCCGTTCCTGCTGATCCACGGCGACAGCGACGGCCTGGTCCCGCTGTCCCAAAGCGAGCTCCTGGCCGACGCCCTCGCCGGCGCCGGCGCGCAGCAGGAACTCATCACCGTCGAAGGCGGCGACCACTGCTTCTTCTTCGCCGAGGATCAGGTGGACCGCCTTCTCAGCACCGCAGTGTCCTTCTTCGCACAGGAACTGACCGCCAAGAAGGAACTGACCACGCCATGACATCTACTTCAGGAGCCGCTCCGATGACCACCCCTTCCGCCCTCCGTTTCGAGCACCACGAGGAGCCGTTCGGCATTGGCGAGGACCGGCCCCGGCTGTCCTGGCAGGTCCGCACCGGTGCCCCGGGCTGGGCCCAGACTGCGTACGAACTGGAGCTGGGCCCGGACGCGTCCAGCCTTGTGAGCTATGGCCGCGTGAACTCCGCCGGGCAGCACCTGCAACCCTGGCCCGCACGGCCGCTGGGCAGCCGCGACCGTGTTGCTGCCCGAGTCCGCGTCTGGGGCAATGACGACGCCGGCCCCTCCGAATGGAGCCCCGTGGCCTGGGTCGAGGCAGGGTTGCTGGACGCGGCCGACTGGCAGGCGTCCATGATCCGGCCGTCGTGGGGCGAGGACAGCGCATCCGACGAACCCGCGTCCCGCATCAGCACCACCTTCGAGCTGGACGGCAATGTTTCCTCGGCCCGCCTGTACGCCAGTGCCCACGGCATCTACGTCGCGTCCATCAACGGCCGCCGCGTGGGACGGGACCTGCTGGCACCCGGCTGGACGAGCTACCACCACCGCCTGCGCTACCAGACCTACGACGTGGCGGACTATCTCCTGCCGGGCACCAACGTGATCGGCTTTGAGGTGGCAGACGGCTGGTGGCGCGGCAATCTCGGCTTCCAGGAGAAACGCAACAAGTACGGCAACCGCACCGCGGTGATCGGCCAGTTGGAAGTCGTCGACGCCGATGGCCACATCAGCGTGGTGGGCACCGATGAATCGTGGCTGGCGGGGCGCGGTCCCGTGCTGTCGGCCGACCTCTACAACGGCGAAACCTACGACGCGCGGCTGGCGGACGCCGGCTGGGCGGGAGGCAACAGGGAACTGCAGCCCGTCGCCGTGGAAGACTTTGATGCCGCCCTTCTGGTGGCCCCCGACGGGCCGCCGGTCCGCGCCACGGAAGAACTCGCCGTCCAAGAAGTCCTGACCACCCCGTCCGGGCAGACCATCCTGGACTTCGGCCAGAACCTCGTGGGGCACGTGCGCTTCCGCGTGCGCGGCGCGGCCGGCACCGAGGTGGTGCTGCGGCACGCCGAGGTGCTGGAACACGGCGAACTTGGCGTGCGCCCGCTGCGGGTTGCCAGGCAGACCGACACCTACATCCTGCGCGGGACCGGCGAGCGTGGGTCAGGGGATGAGGAGCAGTGGCAACCCGAATTCACCGTGCATGGGTTCCGCTACGTCGAGGTAAGCGGCTGGCCGGGTGAGCTGGATCCGGAAGCCTTCACCGCCGTCGTCGTCCATTCCGAACTCAAGCGCACCGGCTTCTTCGAATGCTCGGAGCCCATGCTGAACCAGTTGCACGCCAACGTGGTGTGGGGCATGCGGGGCAACTTCGTGGACGTGCCCACCGACTGCCCGCAGCGCAACGAGCGGCTGGGCTGGACCGGGGACTTCCAGGTCTTCGCCTCCACCGCGGCCTTCCTGTACCGGATTCCGGGCTTCGCGACGTCCTGGCTGAAGGACCTGGCGGTGGAACAGGGAACCGACGGGCCGCCGCCGCTGGTGGTGCCCGAGGTGACGTTCGACAAGCCGCCGTTCCCCACCCGGCCCGTGATGGCAGCCTGGGGCGACGCCGCAGTGCTGGTCCCCTGGGTGCTGTACCGGCAGACGGGGGACCTTGAATTCCTGCGCCGGCAGCTGCCCGGAATGGCGGCGTGGCTTGCCGCGGCGGCAGAAGCCGCGGGGCCGGAACTGCGGTTCGAGCAGGGCTTCCAGTTCGGCGACTGGCTGGACCCGGCGGCGCCGCCGAACGAGCCCGGTGCCGCGAGGACGCCGTGGCAGCTGGTGGCCCAGGCCTACCTGGCCCACTCGGCGTCGATCGCGTCGCAGGTGGCGGCCCTGCTGGGGGAGGACACGGAGTCCGCCCGCCTGCGCGGACTGTCGGACCGGGCCCGGGCCGTCTTCCGCAAGGAGTACATCGCCGCCGACGGCACTCTCCAGCCTGCCACGCAGACCTCCTACGCGCTGGCGCTGCGCTTCGGGCTGCTCGAGCCGGAGGAGCAGGCCGCCGCCGGCGTGCGGCTGGCCGAAACCGTGGCTGCCGACGGTTACAAGATCGCCACCGGTTTCGTCGGCACGCCGCTGGTCACCGACGCGCTGAGCGACGAAGGCCAGGTGGAAGCGGCGTACCGCCTGCTGCTCCAGACGGAGTGCCCGTCCTGGCTGTACCCCGTCACCATGGGCGCCACCACCATCTGGGAGCGCTGGGATTCCATGCTTCCCGACGGCACCATCAACGCCGGCGAGATGACGTCCTTCAACCACTACGCGCTGGGAGCCGTGGCCGACTGGATGCACCGCACCGTCGCGGGGCTGGCCCCTGCCGACCTTGCGTACCGGAAAATTGCGGTCCGGCCGCTGCCCGGCGGCGGACTCACCTGGGCGGCCGCCCGGCACGAAACCCCTTACGGCGAGGCGGCAGTGCGCTGGGAGCACGACGGCGGGACGTTCGTCCTGTCGCTCACGGTGCCGGCCGGTTGCACCGCCTCGGTGTACCTCCCGGACGGCTCCGAGGTCATGGAAGTCGGGTCCGGAATGCACTCCTTCAGCTGTGGACCCGGCCCCGTTGCGGGGACCCCCCGGATCCCGCAACTGTCGGTGCTGCCGTGACCCTGGACCCGGAGCTGGCCGGGCTCCTGCACCACATGGCAGGGGTGGAATCGGTCCCCGGTCTCCTCGCCGGGCCGGGCGGGGCGGGGCGCCTCGACGCGTTTTGCGGCGGCCTGCTGCCGTACAGCCCGCCGGACGTTCCGGTCCGCCACCTGGCGGTGCCGGGCCCCAACGGCCCGGTCCCGGTCCGGATCTATGGCGGGCGCCCGGAGGGCGGACTGCCCGGAAGCGCGGCTTTCGACGGCGGCACGGGCGACGACGGGTTGCCCGCCCTGGTCTGGATGCACGGCGGGAACTTCGCGGTCGGCGGCCTGGACATGCGCGAGTCCGACCAGCTGGGGCGGGAAGTCGCGGCCCGGAGCGGCGGCGTGGTGGTCTGTGTCGGGTACCGCTTGGCCCTCGACGGCGTCCACTTCCCGGTTCCGCATGAGGACGTGCTGGCAGCATGGTTCTGGACGCTGGCGCACGCCCGGGAACTCGGCGTCGACCCGTCCAGGGTCTGCCTGGGCGGGGCAAGCGTCGGCGGGAACCTGGCCGTTGGCGCGGCTCTGTATCTGATGGATGCGGACCTTCAGCTGCCGGCCAAACTGCTGCTCGCATACCCGTTCCTGCACGGTGAACTCCCGGCTGAACCCTGGCCGGACCTTCCCGCCATGGACCGGATGCCTCAGTTTCTGCGGTTCTCTGACGAGGACTGCCGGGACATGCTGGAGAACTACATCGGCGGACCTTTGGCCATGGCATCCTCTTACGCCATGCCCGGGCACGCCGACCCGGCCGGGCTGCCGCCGGCCGCTGTGCTCGCCTGCGAGTACGACGACCTCCGTTTCTCGGCCGAAGCCTTCGTGGAAGGGCTGCGTGCCGCGGACGTGGAAGTCAGCCACCGGCTGGAGGAAGGGGCCTTCCACGGCTACCTCAACCATTCCGCGGCGCTCGGCCTGGTGCGGCAGGGATTGTCCTTCCTGGCCGCCGAACTGGAGTCGGCAAAGCCGTTTCAATGATTGAAATGACCCCTGCAGGCTGTACTCCTGATCCGACAGTCTTGGAGGGACAGGCCGGGCCAACGAGGAACCGGCAGAAGCAGCAAAGGAGTCGATGATGACGGAAGGCCGTGTGCTGAAAGGCGTGGAGTTCGCCCGCACGGATGGTCCCGGCTCCCGCCCACTGCTGCTGGACCTGTACCTCCCGGAGCCTGCCGGCAGCGGGGCCGAAAACCGGCCGGGCGCAGCGGAACCGCTCCGGCCGGCCATCGTCCACTTCCACGGCGGCGGCTGGCGCGTTGGTGCGCGGTCTTCCCTGGGGCCCGTCACGGACGGCTTCGGGCTCACACCCTTCGTGGTCCTGACTGAAGCCGGCTTCGTCGTCGCCTCGGCGGACTACCGGCTGAGCGCTGAGGCGGTCTACCCGGCCCAGCTGCACGACGCCCAGGCCGCGGTCCGCTGGCTGCGGGTCCACGCGGCCAGCTATGGCGTGGACCCCAACCGGATCTACGCCTGGGGCGACTCCGCCGGCGGCCACCTGGCCAGCCTGGTTGGCCTCATTGGCGGTGACAGCCGCGTCGCGGCGGTGGCTGCCTGGTACCCGCCCACGGACCTGAACCGGATGGGGGAGCAGGCCCTGCCCGACGCCGTCGCGCGGGCCAGCGACCCGGGCTCCCGGGAAGAACAGCTCATCGGCACCGTCCTCGCGGAGGAGCCGCAGAAGGCGGCGGCCGCGAGCCCCGTCAGCTACGTCGGTCCGCATGCCCCGCCCTTCCTCCTGGTTCACGGCACAGCGGACCGGTTCGTCCCCGCCGCCCAGTCCGAAACCCTGGCCGCCGAACTGGAAAAGGCCGGGGCCGCCGTCGAACTTCTTCTTCTCGACGGAGCGGACCACATGTGGTCCCTGCCCGACGGCAGCCCGGCCGCGGCGGCGAAGGCACTGGCCGCCACCGTCAGCTTCTTGCGCCGGCAATCCGGCATCCCCTGAGTTTTCACAACCCCCCGCAACGGTGATGCCTCGCCTGAGGCTTTATTTGCCGTGCCCTCCGACCGACACCCGCCCCGGGCGAACCTGAAAGGCCCTCCATGCAGTACATAGGCATTAATCACGACGGCGACACGTGGGCAGCCGCCCTGAACGGCACCATGGTGTTCCCGCTGGCTCCCGTCACCGACTTCTGGGCGGACGCCGATGGGTGGCAGGAGAAGGCGCATTCCCTGACTGCGGACGGCGGTCAGTACTTCGAGCGGAGCACCGTCACCGAAGTTCCCCTGGCTCCGCCGTCTGCCCGCGTCATCTGCGTCGGCCTCAACTACAAGGCGCATGCGGCGGAAGGCAGCTACAAGGACCAGGAATTGCCGCCGCACCCTACCCTGTTCGGGCGATGGACCGCTTCACTTTCGGTCGGCAACGTCCCGGTCCCGGTGCCCGGCGGCGAGGCAGGCCTGGACTGGGAGGGCGAAGTAGCTGCCTACATCGGCAAGCGTGCGGAGTCCGTGACCGAGGACCAGGCCCCGGAGGCCATCTTCGGCTACTCCACCTTCAACGACCTCACGGCCCGGCGCGCCCAGAAGCTGACGTCCCAGTGGACCCTGGGCAAGAACGGCGACTTCACCGGCCCGCTGGGGCCGCTGATCAGCCGTGACGAGGTGGGCGACCTGCGCGACGGCCTCGAAGTCCGCACCCGGGTCAACGGCACCGAGGTCCAGCACGGCAACACGCGGGACATGATCTTCTCCGTGCCCGCCATCATCTCGCTGATCAGCCAGACGTTTACGCTGCACCCCGGCGACGTGATCGCCACCGGTACCCCCGAGGGCGTCGGCTACGCACGCACGCCGCAGTGGCTGCTGCAGCCGGGCGACACCGTTGAAGTTGAGATTGAGCGGCTGGGCACCCTGGTCACTCCCGTCGGCGGACCGTCCCTCCGGGCGAGGGCCTGATGACCGCCGTCGATCATGCCGGGCTTGCGGACCTGCCCGGACACGTCCCGGTCCTGATCTCCGGGGGAGGGCCCAGCGGGCTCTTCCTGGCCCTGGACCTGGCCGGCCGGGGCATCCGCAGCACGATCATCGAGCCCCGCACGCAGATCGACCCGGACAGGCCGCGCGCCAAGACCACCAACGCCCGGACCATGACGCATCTGCGCCGGCTGGGCCTTGCCGGCACGCTCCGTAAGGCGGCGCCGCTGCCGGTGGGTTTCGCGCAGGACGTCATCTTCTGCTCGGCGCTGACGGGGCGCGAGATCCGGCGCTTTCCCAACGCGTTCCAGCTCGACTCCGGCCGCTACGGGCCGCAGCCCGAATGCGGCCAGCAGGTGCCGCAGCCGGTGCTGGAGGCGGTGCTCCGGGAAGCCGTGGCGGCGTCCGCACATGCCACCCTGCTCACCGGACTGCGGGTGGAGGAATTCGCTGCCCGCCCCGACGGCGGGCAGCGGGTGACGGTTGCCGACGCCTCCGGGCACCGCACCGCCGTCGACTGCGCCTTTCTGGCAGGGGCCGACGGCGGCTCCTCCACGGTCCGCCGCGGCCTGGGCCTCCGGCTCGAAGGGGAGTCCGCCGCCCTGTCCAACATCAGCATCCTCTTCCGCTCCCGGGACCTCGGCTCCGCCATCACGCTGGACCCCGCCGTCCAGTACTGGGTGCTGGGGCCGGACGCGGCGGGCATGGTGGGACGGATGGACCTTGACCACACCTGGTGGGCCATCATCCAGGGCGTCAGCGATGGATCAGATCTTGATCCGGCCGCCCTGGTGCGGTCCCTCGTGGGCACGGACGTCGACGTCGACGTGATCGCCACGGATCCCTGGACAGCCCGCATGCTCCTGGCCCCGTCCTACGGCACGGACACGGTGTTCCTGGTGGGGGACGCGGCGCACCAGAACCCGCCGTGGGGCGGCCACGGCTTCAACACGTGCATCGGTGACGCCGCCAACCTGGCCTGGAAAATCGCCGCCGCCTTCGAGGGCTGGGCAGGGCCGGGACTGCTGGCGAGCTACGGGCTGGAGCGCCGGCCCGTGGCAGACCGGACCATCCGCGACGCTGCGGCCAACGGAAAGGCGCTCGCCTACCACTTCGCCGACCCCGCCCTGATGGCTGACGGGGCCGCGGGGGAGGCCGCCCGGGCCGGCGCCCACGACGCCCTCGCCGTCAAGCAGAGCGAGTTCGATTCGCTGGGCCTGGTCCTCGGCTACAGCTACTCCGCCTCGCCGCTGGTGGTCCCCGACGGCGCCCCCGTTCCGGCCGAGGACCCGATCCGTTACGTGCCCTCGGCCAGCCCCGGCGCCCTGTTGCCGCACGCCTGGCTGGACGGCGGCGCCTCCCTCTACGACGCCCTCGGGGAGGGCTTTTCGCTGCTCGTGGACGCTGCCGTTCTCGACAAGGCGGGCGGTGTGCCGCCGGAGCACCTCTTTGCCCCGGTGCTTGCTGCGGCTGCCGGCCACGGCATCCCGGTGACCGTTACCGCCGTCGGGCCTTCCGACTTCGGGACGCCAATGGCGGAACTGTGGGCCGCCGATGCCGTCCTCGTCCGCCCGGACCAGCACGTCACCTGGCGCGGGTCGTCCGCGGAATCGGCGGCCGCAGCCCTGGCAGTCGCTGCCGGCTGGAGCACCACCAACTCATTCGAGCACCTGAAGGAGGGCACCAATGCCGGCGCCGTCGTTTCGTGATTTCCTGTACGCGCCCCACCACCCGCGTGTGGCGCGCCTGCGCGGCCTGGACGCGCGCGCCTACGCCGAGGAGGCCAAGACCGACTCATTTGCCGGCCCCATGATCGAGGGCTGGCAGAAGCTCTACCCGGAACCTTTCGTCGGTGTGACGAACGACGGCGTCGTCCGCCCCGGCCTGTTTCACCTCGCCGGGGCACGCCCCGGGGAAGAAGCGCCGACGGCGGAGATGGTGGCCGCTGCGGGCAAGCTCCTGGCGGTTGCTTCCGCGGAGCAGCGGGACCGGCTGAGCTACGCGGTGGACGCCCACGACTGGCAGAGCTGGGCCAACCCGGAGTTCATGCAGCACGATACCGGGCTGCGCCTCGAAGACCTGGACCCGGCCGTGCGCGATGCCGCACTCGCCGTCGTGGAAGCCAGCCTGAGCCCCGAGGGGTACGTGCTGGCGCGGAATCTGATGCGGATCAACGGCTTTCTCGGCGACCTGGTGGAGCTGCCGGAGCTGATGAACGAATACAGCTACAACTTCGCCCTCTACGGGGAGCCCTCGGAAACCGAGCCATGGGGCTGGCAACTGTTCGGCCATCACCTGGCGCTCAACTGCCTCGTAGCCGGGCCCCAGCTTGTCCTGTCGCCGATGTTCCTTGGTGCCGAGCCGGATGCCATCGACGCCGGGCCGCACAAGGGCGTGAAGGTGTTCAAGGAACGCATCAGCCTGGCCCGCGACGTGATGGCATCGCTGCCCGAGCCGCTGCGGCTCGAGTCGCTCTCCTTCGCCGAGATGGTGGATCCGGCGATGCCCGAGGGCCGGCTGCACCCGGGCGACGAACGCCACCTCGCGGGCTGCTTCCAGGACAACCGCGTGATCCCCTACGAGGGCATCCTCGGTGACTCCCTGCCACCTGAATCGCTGGCGCTGCTGGACCGGCTGGTGGCGGACTTCGTCGCAGCCCTCCCTGACGGTCCCCGCGCCGCGCGGATGCGGGAAATCCGGGAGCACTACGGTGAAACCTGGTTCTCGTGGATCGGCGGCTGGCAGGGGGAGGACGCGTTCTACTTCCGCATCCAGAGCCCCGTGGCAGTCATGGAGCTGGACCACCACACGGGCGTGTTCCTCAACAACAACACCCCTGCCCCGTTCCACATGCACACCGTGCTCCGCACACCCAACGGCAACGACTACGGGCGCGCGCTGGTGCGGCAGGCGGCGGCGCGCTAATAACCCCATCGGTTGCTCCGCAGGTGCCCTTTTCACCCTCGAAAACGGCACCTGCGGAGCAGTCGATGGGTCTGCCGAGTGCCAATCCGCTAAACACCAAGAGGCCCGGACTCCATGGGGGAGTCCGGGCCTCTGGCTTTGTGGTCGTGGCTGGCGATCCTGGCTAGATGTCCAGCGCCGCGCGGCGCTGGGGCGGCGGGCCGACGACGGTGAGGTCCATCTCCGCCTGCGCGCGGCCGAAGCCCTCCATGTCCATGTAGGGCTCGCCGCCTTCCGTGTACATGTAGTCGTCGGTGGGCTTATTGAAGTATTCGAAGAAGCCGTTGAAGACCGACGGCGTGAGGAACCCGACCATCTGGGTGTTGTGTGAGTCGAACGCGAAGGAGTGGACGGTACCCGCCGGGGCGTGCAGGAAGTCGCCCTTGGTGAGCAGCACCTCCCGGCCGTTGGCGTAGAGCCACATGCGGCCCTCGGTGCAGAGGAAGTTCTCCGTGTGCTCTGAGTGGAAATGCAGCGGAATGTATGGGGACCTGGCGCCCTTGGTGTGGACGGCGAAGTAATTCGAGCCCGTGTTCTCCGGCCGGGAAAGGTAAGTGAACATGGTCTGGTAGCTGACCAGGCGTTCGCCTTCACCGGCACTGAGGAAGTAAGGGCTCAGTGTGGCAGGCAGTCCGGCATTCTGCTGCAGTGACGGTGCCACCCTCTCGACGTCGGGGAAGGTGATACCGAATTCGGCACCGACTTCCGCCGCCTCCCGGGAGCTCAGCCGGTGCCCGGCATGGACCGGCGGGACATGCGAATCGATGGGGGTGCCGACCCGTTCGTAGTACGCCTCGGCGCCGCCCGGAGTCATCCAGTTCAGGAAGCGGGTGTAGTGGCTGGCCATCCGGTAGGCGTGAGGTGTTCCCGGCGGAATCACGACGGAGTCGCCCGGAGTCAGGATGCGGCTTTCACCCGGGAGCCACACGTGGAGGATGCCCTCAAACACGTAGAGGGTCTTGTGCTCGACGCTGTGGCTGACGAACGGGGATTCGGCTCCCATGCCGCCGGAAATGTAGGCCGCGCTGAAAATGCCGCCGGTGTCCGAGGCACGGGCGATCACGGTCACCAGCTGCCCGTCGATCTCGTACCGGGCACCCTCGCCGGAGGCCATGTAGTAAGGCACGGCCTCGCCGGGCAACACATTCGCAACTGGCAATTGCTTGTTCATTTCCTCGACGCTGAGGGTCATGGCTTCCTTCTTTCTTCGGCATCGCCGCGGGGACGTCGTTTGGACAAGCTTGGCGGATTGCCGGACTCAAGTATGCGTGGATTTCATTGGTTGAAAAGTTGCCTCGGTCAGCCGGGTTCACAGCCTCCTGACAGTTTCCGAACAGCGGTGCCCTAACCTGCTGCCGGATCTTTGAGGAAGGGGCTAGGACAGATGCCCTTCCGTTCAAAGCCGTACCGCACGGCCGATCAAGGAGACAGCATGTCACGAACCAAGAGAATCACCCTCGGCATCACCGCCGGCGCGCTGGCGCTGGGTGCCGGCCTGGGGGTTACCGGAATGGCCTCAGCAGCCACCACTCCGACCCCCAGCGCAACGTCGAGCACGTCGACGGACAGCAGCGCATCGACCGACGGCTTCGGGGGCCACAGGGGCGGCGACCGCGGCCAGATCGCGGCAGACCTTGCCACCAAACTGGGTGTTGACGAAACGAAAGTGAGCGACGCCATCCAGGCGTTCCGCGAGGCCAACAAGCCGACGACGGCGCCGACCGAGGGCACCAAGCCTGACCGCACGGCCCAGGATGCGGCGCTGGCCAAATCCCTGGCCACGGCACTCGGTGTCGACGAAGCCAAGGTCACCGCGGCCCTGACGGAAATCCGCACGGCTGAGCAGGCCGAACGCGCTGCCGCGCTGAAGACCAAGCTGGACACGGCCGTCAAGGACGGCACACTGACCCAGACCGAAGCCGACGCCGTCACGAAGGCCGTCGAAAAAGGCGTGATCGGAGGTGGTGGCCACTAGAAACCAGTCCGAGGGCGGCTACACCGTCAGCCCTGAATTCACCCATGAACTGAAATCACCCATGAACTGAGAATCCCCGGGAAAGTCCCGGGGGATTTCTCGTTCCTGTCAAACGCTCCCGCACATCCCGCGGGGTCTGTCAATTATTCGGTGTAACTGGGGTGGTTTCTTGTTCTAGTTGCTGCTGGCGGACAGGCGTCCGTCGAAGGTGATCTGGAAGGCGTTCA